>CAYUOQ010000007.1:4334-17474 GCA_964446445.1 uncultured Methanosarcinales archaeon | reverse complement strand
AATAAAGATAGAGAAATCCAAAACATATCCCAAGTTGTACGATTGATAAGAAATGCTTTTGCGCATGATCCATTCAATCCCAAATGGAAAATTGACAAATCAACAGAGAATAAAGAATTTGTAATCTCCACTATATTGACATTGAGAACACATAATCTAAACTGTAAAAAATTGGAGAGGAAGGATTATGGTGGTCCTTTAGCAATTTTAAGAGTAGCTCAACTGGTTCAAAAGAGATTTCAAGAGAAGCAATAAATCGTGCTCAAATACGCTGATAGAAATACATCTCTGGACTTGACACACTTGACAGGGTGGACGCAAAGTATTTATCTTAGTTATCTCTACTATTTTCTGTGCAGATAAAGTTATAAAGATAAATATAGGGATTTATCTGCAGATATTAAGAAACCTTATCCGTTAATAACGATTTTGGCAAAAGCGTTACAATTTAGTAGCGGAAATATAAATATTACTATTTTTAACTACGATTTAGTTGTAACTTCCCCTTGCAATTAATTTGCCAAAGCCAGTCAGCTGGATTTCTGATTTGCCCTTTTCAGACGCAACTTCCACAAGCCCAAGCTCCTTCAACCCCTGAGCCTTCTTGTTCCCATTCAAATGGTAAGAAACAAGAGGCATGCTCATCCGCGTGCTTGCACCAATCTGTTCAAGTGTAAGTTTCCCCTTTGAATCAAGAAACTTAAGAATCTCGAACTTCCTATTGCCAAGAAAACGGTAATATGAAAAGCTCAGAACAGGCAACTCAACAACAGCATCCTTATTGACTGTAAGGGCTTTTACGCCATAGGCAAAGGCAGCGCTAAGTGCTGATGCAGCTGAAAGCGAATCTGCCGTAGCAATGTTAATCAGGAATCTTGCTCCAGGTTCATCCCTGATAAGCCTTGGCAAAAGCCCAAAAAATCCTTCCATAAAGCTGCCCTGAACTTCCTCAACAGTTACAGGAATCTTAAAGCGCTCAAGCTCCTTCTTAGCCTTAGCAATCTCGGTTTCAGCCGTGTCTAAAACTACCAAGATCACCTTATCGACTGGAAATTCCTTGATGCTTACAAAAAGCGCGTCCAAATTGCTGCCCAAGGGTGCAATTATGACAAAGCCCATATGAGACCTCCGGAATCAAAAACCGATTTAAACTTAAAACAAGAAACTTAATATAACTAATTGACCACAGGTGCATAAAATTGAAAAACAGGGGAAAAAAGGAATTAAAGGTAAATGGCCGTCAGGATTTGACTGCGTGCCTTATGATCTCCATGTTGCAGCTGTGATGCTCACCGCACCAGCCCTCGCACTCTTCAGCCAATGCCTTTTTCTTGTAGGAGAAGCCACACTCATTGCATACGAAGATTGAGCCTTTTTTAGCGACCATTTCATGAACCGAAGGCAACAAGCTATTTAAAGCTGATGAATGCCCTGGGAAAACGTGATACTTTACCTGCTTCCAATACTGGACGCACTAACCGCAGTTGTCCTGATGCTACACACTAATTTCGGGACTTTTCCCATGCCTGTCGTACTTGTTCATGGGATTTACCTCGGCTTCAAGGGGCTGGTATTTGCCAAAAGCGACTTTGCAAGCAAAATTGACCTCATGGCTGCGATTTACATAATTCTGACTGCCTTTGGCGTCGTTGCAAACAAAACAATCGCGCTAGTGATTTTCATCTGGCTAATTCAGAAAGCTGTTTTTGCACTTGTGCCAATGCGGTGATATATAACATATATAGCCAAGATATTTATTTGCAGATGAAATTTTTCACAATAATGATCAGTCATAATAAACGAAGTCCAGGAGAAAAGAGTAACATATCCAATTCTACTATGCTGATGATGATGCGGTAAGGCATCCTATTGCCTTTTTTCTTCACACAATTTTCCGGAAGAATGTTTCTCCTTGGGATGCTTGCATTTTTCTGATTAAAACCAGATTCTAACTTGAATGGAGGTAGAAAGCATGAGCATCATACTTAGCGAAAGCCATAGACAAACAGGCGAGGTTGAATTCGGAAGAAAACATCCAGACATATTTTCGAGCCATCTGGCAGCAGGCATAGTCAATAGCCTCGCCATAGCAAGTTATCAAAATGGGTTCCTCCAGGAATTTAGGGCTGATTTAAACTTGCAGGCATCCACTGTTAAAGGCGATTGTGAAAAAATAACGCCCATAATGATAAACGTAGCTGGACAGGTTGTCCTCCCTGGCGCAATTGACTTAGATGCAATCATAAGACAGAACGCTGTGGATTTGTTGGAGCAAGCAGGCTACTTCCAAACGCAAGACTTCTCACCGAGCCTGCTAACAGTAAACTCCCAAGGCATTACCTTACAATCGCCAAACCTTAATGCAACAACCAACAGCAATAAGTTTGCAGACGGTTGCGTTGTTTATGGCCATTATATCGCACCCCCATTCGGCTTAAACGGGACCTTCCCCTCACTTGCAATTGCACAACTCATTGACCAATCACTTGACAGGGCTTTAAAACAAGGGAAAGTAACAGGACTTCGGCCTGACGGAAAGGTACACGTTACCATAGCATACAACAAAAGCGGATTTACCTTGGACGATGTCTACATCTCGGTAGCGCACCGAAAAGGTGAGCAAGCATATTTTCGGGCAAGAGTTTTGCAATGGCTTGCCCTTGATTCAGGCGTGGGTGGATTGGAAAGGGCCACCCATATTAACGAAGGCGGGAACTTTGACGTATATTTCCTCCAGGCAGATTCCGGGATAAGCAAGGCGAAAGATGATGTAATCATCACGGGAGGCATTCACCAATTGGGGACGGACAGGGTTTGGGGGAAATGCCTTTACAAGGCAAGCAGCACTTTGGTTCCGTACGCCTTTGCTCTTTCGAGAGCCATATGTGCTGTAACTGGAGCGGGATATTCTTCTGTAAGCGCCTATGCGAGGTATGGGCGGGAAGAAGCAGAACTTCAGTTACATGAAATAGACCCCGCTTTTGAGGGTGAGAGAAAAAGATTAAATTTGGCATTGAGTGGGCTTCCAAGGGATAGAAATGGGATAAGGGAAATCATGACGTTGCCTGTAACCTTGGAAAGCTATGCACTATTCAACGATGTTTCCGGGTTCCATAAGGCAGAAAAGCCCTGGAAAAAAAGCAACAAAAAACTGGAAAGCCACATCAAAGAGGCTTTGAGGTGAAAACATGAGAAAAATCTGTTTGAATGATAAGATGGCTGAAATAAAAGAGCCATGGACTCCTGAGAATGTTACAGCTTTAAATGGCCAGGTGATACGACTTGCGCTGTTCAAAGGCGAATACCACTGGCACAGCCATAAAGATGAAGACGAACTCATATTTGTATACAAAGGCAGGATTGTTGTCCAGTTCAAGGACAGGCCGAATGTTGAGTTAAGCTCTGGAGAAATGCTGGCCATACCAAAATGTGTGGAGCACTGCCCGAAAAGCGTTGAAGATTCTTTTGTGTTGATGTTTGAGCCAGCCAGCCTTAAAAGCAAGGGAAACTGATTGCAGCAAACGCTTTGCAGATTTCCGCAAAGTTGTCCAGCGCGGAGGGGAAAAGTATTAAAATGAGATTTTTGGCCTATTTTGCCATGGCTGTTGAAATTTGCACGGTTTCTGGGTTTGATGAGGTTGGAAGGAATATGGTCGCCATCAAAGTTGATGAGGATGTTATTATTTGTGACATGGGCCTTCAGCTTGAGAATTACATACGGGTAACTGAGGATGAAGACGAGGAAGATGTTATTAGGCTTAGCAGGGATGTGCTGATTAAGGCCAAAGCTGTTCCTGATGATAAGGTTATTTATGATTGGATTCCGAATGTCAGGGCCATCATTCCAAGCCACGCCCATTTGGACCATCTCGGAGCCATTCCCTATCTTGCGCAGCACTACGACGCCCAAATTATTGGGACACCTTATACAATCCAAGTGCTCAAGCATCTGGTTGCTGACAGCGAAATTCATCTTGGGAATAAGCTCGTTGCTATTGACATCAATGGCAAGGTTTCAGTTTCAAGAAAGGTTGAGGTAGAACTAGTCAACATAACGCATTCCACGCCCCAAACGGCCATGGTTGTCATTCATACCCCTTATGGCGCAATTGTTTATGCAAATGACTTCAAGCTTGATGATACACCTGTTTTGGGCAAGCCTCCGAATTATGAAAGGATTGCGGAAATTGGGCGTGAAGGTGTTCTTGCCGCTTTTGTTGACTGCACAAACGCCTGTGCTGATACCAAGACCCCCTCTGAAAAAGTTGCCAAGGACATGCTTGCTGACGTCCTTCTTTCCCAGAGCCATGATGGCAGGGGCATTATCGTTACGACATTTTCCTCTCATATTGCCAGGCTTAAGAGCATTATTGAAATTGGCAGGAAGATGGGAAGGAAGGTTGTGATCCTTGGGAGGAGCATGTCAAAGTATATTTCTGCTGCCGAGGAGATTGACCTTGTCAATTTTTCAGAAGAAGCAGAGATTGTCCGCTTTTCAAAGAAGGGTGGTGATAGGCTGAGGAAGATAGAGAGGGATGGCAAGGAAAAGCACTTGATTATCTGCACAGGGCACCAGGGCGAACCTAAGTCTGTCCTGTCCAAGATTGCTTCGGGAGCCCTCCATTTTGACCTTGATCCCAGGGACGCTGTAATTTTCTCTTGCAGGGTTATACCCACTCCCACTAATCAAAAAAACAGGGAAAGGCTTGAATCGCTCCTTAGAAGGACAAGCGTCAGGATTTTCAAGGATGTTCATCAGTCTGGCCACGCTTCAAGCCAGGATATTAGGAGGCTTGTTGAGATGCTCCAGCCAAAGCACATCATTCCAAGCCATGGCGAGAGGGAGAGCAAGGAGATGCTGAGAAAGATGCTTTACTCGCTAGGCTATAAGGATAGCCATGTCCACATGGCCTTTGATGGTGAGCACTTTTCCCTATGATTGAAGGGAAAAATTTAAAGATGACGCTTAAGGGCACACTTGCAGCAAGGGGGCTTTGGCTGTTTGCATGAACATGTGCAAAATCAATATAAAGTAAGTGTAATTTTCACATTTTTAAGCTAATTGGGGGCGAAATATGTGCGGCATCTTTGCAGTAATTGGAGCTGAAAATGCTGCAGCAGAGATCTATGTTGGCCTTGTCCACCTGCAGCACCGTGGGCAGGATGCTGCCGGAATTATAACCTTTGACTTCAAGAACCCAGACAATGGCATCAAGATAAGCAAAGACATTGGACTTGTTTCCCAGGTATTCAATGAACAGCTTCTAAATCTTAATGGGCAAATGGGCATAGGCCACACACGGTACCCTACTGTTGGGGTTGGGGATGTCAAGGAAGTCCAACCTTTTTTTAACAGGTATCCTGATGGCCTTGGTCTGGCATTTAATGGCAATGTCGTAAACTATCCTGTTTTGAAGGAAAAGCTGAAAGCCCAAAGAGTATACCTGAGCTCAAGTTCGGATGCCGAAGTGCTATTACAAATATTCGGGGATAGCTATGGGAAGGGTAAGGGGCTTGAAGCTGAATGTATATTCTCCGCTGTTAACACTGTCTACAGCGAGGTAATTGGTGGGTTTTCTGTCGTTGCAGTGATTGCAAACAAGGGCATAGTTGCATTCAGGGACCCAAACGGGATAAGACCGCTCCTCCTTGGCGAAAAAGGCCTCAAGGGCAAGAAAAGTTACGCTTTTGCATCAGAAAGCATTGCATTGTCAATACAGGGCTATGAGAAAATAAGAGACTTGAGGCCGGGTGAGGCTGTCTTTATTGATAGGGAGCTTAATGTGCATGCGAAGATAATAAAGGAAGAGAAAGCTGCACCTTGCGTCTTTGAATATGTCTACTTCTCAACAGTTGAATCGGTATATGAAGGCCGTCCAATATATGAAGTTAGGAAAAAGCTTGGTGAGGAATTGGCTGCAAAGGTGAGGAAGCACTGGCCTGACCTTGACGTTGATGTAGTAATTCCCGTTCCGGATACAAGCAGGACCGCCGCAAGCGCATTGGCAAAGGCGCTTGGCGTCGCTTACGAAGAAGGATTGATCAAGAACAGGTATATTGGAAGGACGTTTATTATGCCCGTCCAAAAATTAAGGGAGAATGCGATGAAGCTAAAGCTAAAGCCTATAGAGTCTGTCATCAAGGGAAAGAACGTGATGGTTGTAGATGACAGCATAGTCAGGGGAACTACTTCGAAGAGGATTGTGGAATTGCTGCGAGAATCTGGCGCAAAAAAGGTTTACTTCCTGTCAACATTCCCGCCAATAAGGAACCCATGCTATTACGGGATTGACTTCCAAAGGGAAGAGGAATTAATTGCGAATAATAAGACGATTGAGGAAGTTGAAAAGGAAATAAGGGCTGACAGGCTCATATACATGGACGTCGAGGGCCTGCAAAAGGCTGTTGGAACAGAAAAGATTTGCACTGCATGCATAACTGGCGAGTATCCAACAACAATTGAACATTCCAAAGAGCTCACAGAATTAAGGAAGAAACATCTGGCTCAGATTACTTCAAAGTGTTAGCGTTTTTGATCAACCCTTTTCTAAAGGGTTTGGGGGAATAATGGCAAAAACAAGAGTCCTGCTTGTAGGAAGCGGAGCAAGGGAACACGCAATAGCTGACGCATTGGTGTCTGGAGGCGGGGAAGTATACGCTTTTATGCAGATGCTCAATCCTGGCCTTAAGAGGATTGCCAAGAGATTCAGAATTGGGCAAGCTGATGATGCCGCCTCTGCTGTTAGCTTTGCAAGGGAGAATTCTGTTGAGATTGCAATAATAGGGCCTGAAGCGCCTCTTGCAGCAGGAATGGTGGATGAGCTTGAGAAGAATGGCATACAAACTGTTGGGCCGACAAAAAAGCTTGCCCAGCTTGAATCAAGCAAGAGTTTCACAAGGAACCTTATCCAAAAGTATGGTATAAAAGGAAATCCTGAATTCAAGACATTTACAAAAGATGAAATCGGCAAAGTTAGGGATTACATGGAAAAAGTTGGGCCGTGCGTGGTTAAGCCTGACGGCCTTACTGGCGGCAAGGGCGTTAAGGTTTGGGGGGAGCACCTTCAAACAGTTGATGAGGCAGTTGATTACTGCAAGGAAATTCTAGGCTCACATGCTGCAGTCATAATTGAGGAAAAGCTTGAAGGGGAAGAATTTAGCTTGCAAACCTTAACTGACGGCAATGGCGGATTCTTGCACTTTCCTGCCGTCCAAGACCACAAAAGGGCGCTTGAGGGTGATGCTGGCCAGAACACCGGGGGCATGGGCTCGTATTCAGACAGCAACTTCCTGCTGCCTTTTCTCAACTCTGAAGATGTTGGAGCTGCCAGGAAAATAACGGAAGCTGTCGCGGCAGCCATCAGGAAGGAGTTTGGAGTTGGATACAGGGGGGTTATGTATGGCGGTTTCATGAAAACAGCCAGGGGAATAAAACTGCTTGAATACAACGCCAGGTTTGGGGATCCTGAGGCAATGAACGTAATGCCCTTGTTAAAGACAAGCCTTATTGACGTGTGCAAGGCTGTAGTTGGGGGCAGGCTTGCAAAGTTCAAGGTTGAGTTTGACAATAAAGCAACTGTATGCAAGTATGTTGTGCCAAAAGGCTATCCGGACTATCCGGAAACCGGGAGGATAGAAGTGCCTAGCTGTGAAAATGACTACATAAAGGCCCTTGTCTATTACGCGGCTGTTGAAGAAAAACCAGATGGGGTTTACACAACAAAGTCAAGGAGCGTTGCGTTTGTTGGCATTTCTGATACGATGCCTTCTGCTGAAAAGATAGCTGAAGAGGCTGCGTCACTGGTTAAGGGGGATGTTTATCATAGGAAGGACATTGGGACTTGGCAGCTTGTGAACAAACGGGTTGAGCACATTAATTGCCTTATTGGAAAAAAAGAGCTTAACCCTTTATACCTTCCATCAAATGGCCAGATGAAAGTTGCAGCTTTTCTCTCAGGCACGGGAAGCAACCTGAGAAGGATTCTTGACCTTGAGCGCAGGCTGAAGGACAAGTCACCATTTAAGGTAGTTCTGATTTTTTCTGATACTGCAGATGAAAACATCTGCAATGGCAGGAAAATAGCGGCCGAATACAAAATACCATACTACTGCAACGACATAAGGCAGTATTACGAGGAAAGGGGGTTGAATACCCGGAAGGACATGAAAGTCAGGGAGGAGTTTGATTCTGAAACAGCAAGGCTGATGAGGATGCACAAGGCAGACATTGTTGCGCTTTGTGGGTACATGAGCATTGTGACAAGGCCAATCATAAGGAATTTTCTCACAGTAAATGTTCATCCTGCTGACTTAAGGAAGAAAAACAGTGATGGAACCCGGAAGTATGCAGGACTGGGGGGCTCAGACTGTGTTAAGAAGGCCATTATGGATAAAGAGAGTGAAATAAGATCTACAACGCACATTGTTACCGATGAGGTTGATGCCGGTCAGATTCTTCTTGTGTCCAAGCCGGTGGTGCTTCCTCAAAATGCGCGGGAAGTGGAGGCAGGCCAGTACCAGGAGAAGCTGAAAGAGGTGGGGGACTGGGAGATTTATCCGCTAACTCTGAAAATGATTGCTGAGGGAAAGTTTGCAAGAAGCGACAAAGGCGTAATATATTTTGATGGGAAACCGATTCCAGAGGGAAAGGAAGTTGACTGAGATAATGACAAATTCAGGAAAGGCTGGCATGCGCAAAGCTGTAAGGAAAATGCGTGATGAAATGACAGATGCTGACGTCAAAAGGAAGAGTGCAAAAATAGCTGAAAGGCTGGAGAAAATAGAGGAGTACAGGGATGCTGCTTCAATCCTTTTTTATGCATCAAAGGGAAAGGAAGTTATGACTGGCGATCTTGTGAAGCAAGCTTTGGGCGAAGGCAGAAATGTGCTTCTGCCAATTACAAATACTTCTTCAGGGGAGCTTGAAGTTTCAGAAATTGGTGAATTAAAGGCTGGCCCTTATGGCATTCCCGAGCCAAGATATAAAAAAACATGTCCGGAAAAAATGGTAGGAGCGGTAATTGTTCCCGGAATTGTTTTCGACAGGCAGGGCTATAGGCTGGGATATGGCCTTGGGTACTATGACAAGCTTTTAGCCAGGTTAACCGCAACGAAGATAGGGCTTGCCTATGATTTTCAGGTCGTTGATTGTGTGCCCAGGGAAAAGCATGATCAGCCAGTTGACCTTGTAGTAACTGAAACGGAAACAATAAGAGTGAACTAAAATGGAAGAGGAAACTTTTGGGAGGGCGGTAAGCCTTGATGTTGGAGACCTCGGGAGATATGCTCTGTTAACGATTGGCAGCTTTCTGGTTACATTCGTAGTTGCCAATCTTGCGAAAAACATGATGCGCAACAACACAGCTTTGACTATTGTTCTCGCATCTGTCCTTTTTGTATCAATCTTCTTCAGTATGAGGTATGTCAGGAAGCCGGTGGTTGGCTGGCTTGAGAGGTATGGCTGGTTTGTAATACCGCCCGTCCTGGCCGCGCTTGTACTGATGTCATCTGTCAAACCTGTCGTTTTCGTTGTCCTTTTCATGTTGCACGGGCTGGCCTGCTTCACTCTAAGGCCGCTGAAGAATACCGCGAGGCTGGGGATAGAATTAATCATGCTAATTACCGTGCTTGGAAGCTTCGCATACGGTCCCAAGGCTGGTGCTCTTTTGGGCGCTACTGCGATGCTGATGGATTATGCGCTTACTGCAAGGCTTAGCTACTTTGTTCCAATAACTACAGTGGCATATGCGCTTGTTGGCTTTTTTGCAGGGAGCTTTTCAGGCTATAGCATAACAACCGTCGGGATAGTTTCAACTGTTATTTACAATGTTGCCACATCAGTGATTGTTTTGCTCATGGGAGGCCACTTTGAGAAATGCCTGAGGTTTGGCATTTCAAATATTGCTCTTAATGTAATGCTATTCGGTTCAATAGCACCATGGCTGCTATCGATTATAACATGACCGGGGTGGGAAAAATGAACTATAATGACAGGATGAGAACTTTGGCAGAAACTGACAATGAGGTTTTCGAGCTCATTAAGGCTGAGCAAAACAGGGAGGAGGAAGGGCTTGAGATGATTCCTTCAGAGAATTTTGTAAGCAAGGCGGTTCTTGAGGCCATGGGTTCTGTATTCACGAACAAGTATTCTGAAGGCTACCCTGGGAAAAGGTATTATGGCGGAAACGAGTTTGTGGACAAGATTGAGAATCTTGCCATTGAAAGAGCAAAGAAGGCATACGGGGTGCCAAGGGCAAACGTCCAGCCATACTCTGGGACGCCAGCAAACTTTGCAGTCTATCTTGCTACCTGCCATCCCGGAGATACTATAATGGGGCAGGCTTTGCCTGATGGAGGCCATCTCACGCATGGCTGGAAGACAAGTTTCTCAGGGATCTTCTACAAGTCGATCCAGTATCATGTGAAGGCAGACGGCTACATCGACATTGAGGAAGCCAGAAGGTTGGCAATTGAGCACAAGCCAAAGCTCATCTGGGTTGGCGCATCAGCCTACGTCAGGGAATTCCCATTCAAGGAAATGGCAGCCATTGCAGATGAAGTAGGCGCCTACCTTGCAGCTGATGTGGCACACATATCAGGCCTGATAATTGGCGGGGCACATCCAAGCCCTTCACCACACGTGCACATAATAACAACAACCACGCACAAGACTCTAAGAGGGCCAAGAGGAGCAATGGTGATGGTCACCGAAAAAGGGCTCCAGAAAGACCCTGAACTTGCAGACAAGATAGACAAGGCGGTATTCCCTGGGCTGCAAGGAGGCCCCCATGACCACACGACAGCAGCGATAGCAGCGGCTCTTGGAGAGTCGCTTAAACCTGGATTCAAGGAGTATGCACACCAGATTGTCAAAAATGCAAAGGCGCTTGCAGACGGATTGATGAAGAACGGCCTCAAGCTTGTTTCAGATGGAACGGAGAACCATTTGATGCTTATCGACCTGACAACCATAAGCAGGGGGCACGGAATATTTGCGCAGGAAGCTCTTGACCTTGCGGGAATAACCCTCAACAAGAACACCATACCGCATGACCCCTCTTCCCCTTTTTATCCTAGCGGTGTCAGGTTGGGAACGCCAGCGATAACAACAAGGGGCATGAAGGAGCCTGAGATGGAAACAATTGCCGGCTGGATTGCTGAGATAATAAATGAAACAAAGAATTACAAGCTGCCTGAAGACAAGGCTCAGATAAGTGAATATGTAAGGTCATTCAAGCAGGAGATAAGGAACAACCAGAAAATAGCACAGATAAGGGCAGATGTCAGGGAGCTTTGCAAAAGGTTCCCTCTTCACAGGTGAGACTGATGGAATGCGTGAAGACGGCAGCGTCTTTCCCAAAGGAGGTCTGGTTTGCAATAGTCGGCTTCCTCTTGCTGTTTTTGTTGAAAAGTTACGGGTTGGTATGATGGATGCATCCATAATGGACGGAAAGGCTGTGGCTGAAAGGGCAAGGTTAGCCATTAAAGCTCAGGTTGCAAAGCTTAGAGAGAAACCAGGTTTGGCTGCAGTCCTTGTGGGGGAAAATCCTGCATCAAAGGTTTACGTTGGCATAAAAAGGAAAACCTGCGATGAGGTTGGAATTTATTCCGAACTTTATAAGCTACCTGAAGAGACCACGGAAAAGGAATTGCTCGCCCTGGTTGAGAAGCTAAATAACAGCAGCAAGATTCATGCAATTCTTGTACAAATGCCTCTCCCATCTCAGATAAGTGAGCAGAAAGTGCTTAATGCAATATCTCTAGAGAAGGATGTTGACGGTTTTAGCCCGGTAAACATCGGGAGGCTTGTTGCTGGTAAACCTGGAAGCGTTCCTTGCACGCCAAAAGGCATCATAAGGCTGCTTGACGAGTACAAGGTGGAAATCGATGGAAAAAACGCTGTTGTTATTGGAAGGAGCAATATTGTTGGAAAGCCGGTTTCGCTTCTTCTCTTGAACAGGAATGCAACCGTAACCATTTGCCATAGCAAGACAAAAAATCTTGCAAAGCAAACTTTAATGGCCGACATAGTTGTTGCTGCTGCAGGAAAGCCAAACCTTTTGACTGGAGACATGGTTAAGGAAGGCGCTGTTGTAATTGATGTTGGCATAAACAGGGTTAACGGGAAAATGGTTGGCGATGTTGACTTTGACTCTGTCAGGAAAAAAGCATCCCTGATAACGCCTGTTCCCGGCGGTGTTGGGCCTATGACGATTGCGATGCTCATGGAAAACACGCTTGAAAGATACAGGGAGATAACAGGCCGAAATTGACAACTTACAAGGAAGCTGGTGTGGACATAGAAAAGAAAAATTTGCTTCTTAAGAGAATAAAGGCCTACGTCAAGGCCACTCATGATGAAAGGGTGATAAGCTCGGAAACCATGTTCAAGGGTCTTGTTGTCAGCGCTGAAGAGCTTAAAAAGTTCAAAAGCCCTGTCCTTGCATTCAACACAGACGGGGTTGGTACAAAAACATTGCTTGCAGCGCAGCTTGGCAAGTGGGAAGGGATTGGCGAGGACATTGTAAACCACTGCATAAACGACATACTTACCATGGGTGCAACACCCATAAGTTTCTCAGACTACATTGCCAGCAGCAAGTTGGAGCCGGAAGTAATGGAAAAAATAGCAAAAAGCGTATCTGAAGCCTGTAAGGAAAATAAGATAATTTTTGTGGGAGGGGAAACTGCAGAAATGCCAGGCGTTTATGCTGAAGGAGCTGTTGATGTTGTTGGATTCATAATGGGAGCTGCTGAGAAGGATGGCTTGATTGATTGCAGCGAAGTAATGGAAGGAAACTTAATCATTGGCCTTGAGTCTTCAGGCTTGCATTCCAACGGCTTTAGCCTCGCAAGGAAGATAGTTAGCGAAGGAAAGCTTAGCCTTACAGGAGATGTTGCAAATGACCTTATGAAGCCCCACAGGAGCTATTTGAAGGCGACGAAGGAAATCCTCATGAAAGCTAAGGTAAACGGGATGACCCACATTACAGGAGGCAGCTTCAGGAAGAACTTTTCAAGAATTCTTCCAAAGGGCCTGTGCGCTGAAATAAGCAAGGGAAAATGGAAGCCCTTGCCTATTTTCAGGAAATTGCAGGAAAAAGGAAACATCCCTGAGGATGAAATGTACAATATTTTCAA
>CAYUOQ010000007.1:0-4324 GCA_964446445.1 uncultured Methanosarcinales archaeon | reverse complement strand
AACATGGGAATAGGATTTGCCTACATAGTTGAAAAACGGGAAGCAAGCGGAATATTAAGACAGCTTCAGGAGATGGGTGAGGATGCTCACATAATTGGAAAAATAACAAAGGGGGAAGGGGTCAAAATTGTGGATTGAGATAAAAACACAGGAAAATTTCAGGGATGTCAGAAAGGAGGCTGTTCAAAAGGCAATAAGGGAAGACCTCCACATTAAGGCAGAGGTAATTGAAACATCTGACATCTATCTGATAGATGGCAACTACAGTGAAAAAGAGGCTGAAAAGATTGCAAACGCGATGCATGACCCGATAACGCAGAAGTTTATCATCAACGGCCCAATCAAAAGCAAGGGAAGCTGGATTGCAGCAATAACGTACAAGCCCCAGGTCACGAATCCTTCTGAGCAGAGCGTGCTAAAGCTGATAGCAGACCTTGGGCTTGCTGCAGAGTCAGCAGTAATTGTGCAAAAGTATGCAATAAGCAACGTTGCAGAAGGGCAGACAAGAAACATCTGCGAAGGCCTTCTTGCAAACGAAAACACACAAATATACAGCCTTGGCTTTGAGTCGCTTGACCTTAACACAATGCCGCGCAAAAAAACGGAAAATGAAGAAGAAAAACAGGCAGAAACAGTCAGGATAACGAAAGCAGCTGACAATGAGCTCAAAAAGGTAAGCAAAGAAGGGATGCTTTCCCTGTCTTTGGAGGAAATGAAGGCGATTCGAGCATATTTTCGAAAGCTTGGAAGGGAGCCAACAGACGTTGAGCTTGAGGCAATTGCCCAGACTTGGAGCGAGCATTGCAAGCACAAAACGTTCAACAGCGAGATAGAACTTGAAATTTTTGGCAGTGACGGCAAAAAAATCAGGAGAGAGCTTATCGGAAATTTGTTCAAGGAAACAATTGTTGCTGCGACAAGCGAGATAGCAAAAAAAAGTGAATGGGGAAAAAATCTGGTGTCTGTATTCAAGGACAATGCGGGCATAATAGCGTTTGACGATGAAAATTGCATTGCCTTCAAGGTGGAAACTCATAACCATCCTTCAGCCCTGGACCCTTATGGAGGTGCGGGAACTGGCCTTGGAGGCGTGATAAGAGATGTGTTGGGAGCCGGGCTTGGGGCAAAGCCGATATTCAACACAGATGTTTTCTGCTTTGCACATCCAGACTACGATAAGAAGCTGCCTGAATCAGTTCTTCATCCAAAAAGAATCCTGAATGGAGTTGTGGCTGGCGTTAGGGACTATGGCAACAGGATGGGGATACCAACCATAAATGGATCAGTGACATTTCACGATAGCTACTTGGCTCCCCTTGTTTATTGCGGAACCGCAGGAATAATGCCAAAATGGGCAGCTGCCCGAAAGGAACCAAAGCATGGGGACTTGATAGTCGTCATTGGCGGAAGGACTGGGAAGGATGGCCTGCATGGCGCAACATTTTCATCAACAGAGCTAAGCGAAGGAACTTCCACAAGCGTCGTTCAAGTTGGAAATGCGATTGAGGAGAAAAAAATGCTTGATTCAATACTTGAAGCGCGGGATGGTAAACTTTACAATGCCATTACTGACTGCGGGGCAGGAGGCTTTAGCTCTGCAATTGGTGAAATGGCTAAAGATACAGGTGCTGAAGTTGAGCTTGGACAAGTGCCCTTGAAGCAAAAGGGGATGAGGCCGTGGGAAGTCTGGCTTTCTGAATCACAGGAAAGAATGGTTCTGGCTGTTCCTGAAAAAAACCTTCAAAAGCTGAAGGGTATCTGTGACAGGGAGGATTCAGAGCTTTCAGTAATAGGAAAGTTCACACCAAGCGGCAAGCTGGTCTTGAAAAACAAGGGGCAAACAGTGGCAGACCTCGACATGCAATTCCTCCACGATGGCATGCCAAAGCAGAAGAGAAGGGCTGAATACAGGGAGGAAAAGGAAGCTCAAAAGGGCAGCAGATTTGACAAAGCTGATTTCAATAAGTCTCTCAAAAAGCTTCTTGGAATGCCAACAATAGCGAGCAAGGAATGGATAGTTAGGCAGTATGATCATGAAGTCCAGGCTAATACAGTTATAAAACCTTTGACAGGCGCCAATGACGACGGGCCAAGTGACGCATCTGTTGTACGCCCCTTATTTGGCAGCAGGAAAGGCGTAATGGTTTCCAATGGCATTAATCCCAGATATGGAGTTATAAGCTCCTACTGGATGGCTGCGGCAGCGATAGATGAAGCGTTAAGAAACATTGTGGCAACTGGAGGAAGCGCATCAAAAACTGCCATTCTGGACAATTTTTGCTGGGCAGATACAAATGAGCCAGCCTGCCTTGGGACCTTGGTTATGGCAGCAAAGGCCTGTAAGGACGTTGCCATAGCTTACGGAACCCCCTTCATTTCAGGAAAGGACAGCCTGCACAACGGGGGCAGGAAGATGCCAATAATTGACACCTTGCTAATATCTGCAATCACTGTTATTGACGATGTGGAAAGCACAGTTACAGCGGACATAAAGAAGGAGGGCAGCAGCATTTACCTCGTTGGGGAAACCAGGGAAGAAATGGGCGGAAGCCACTATACTGAAGCAATGGGAATTCCCCCTGAGGAAGGGGATGTGCCAAAGGTTGATGCGGAAAAAGGAAAAAGGGTATTTCGCGCAATAGAAGAAGCAACAAGGAGAAAAATAATAAGGGCATGCCATGACCTGAGTGAGGGCGGGCTTGCAGTCGCAATGGCCGAGATGTGCATTGCAGGGCGAATTGGCGCAGAATTAAACACAGGTAATGTGCCAACTTACAAAGCACTTGGAGCACATGCAATCTTATTCTCAGAATCACAGTCGAGATTTTTGATGGAAGTCGAAAATAGAAAGGAAGCTGAAGTTGAAAGCATCATGAAAAAGAATGATTGCCCTTTCGGGAAGCTTGGAAAAACAAAAGGAAACCGGCTTGTCATATTAGGAAAAAATGGAAGATTAATTGATATTGGCATCACTGAATTGAAAGAGGCCTGGCTCGGAGGGGCAGAAAGCTGATGGCAAAAACAAAACCGAAGGCAATCGTCATTAGGGCAGCGGGCACAAACTGCAACAATGAAACCGCCCTTGCATTTTCACTTGCCGGCGCAGAGGTTGAACAGGCCCACATTAACCAGCTTATAAAAGGGGAAAAAAGTCTTTCAGGCTTTCAAATTCTTGCAATACCGGGAGGATTCAGCTATGGCGACGATCTTGGAAGCGGAAAAGTTTTTGCAAACCAGTTAAGCATAAACCTTAGCCAGCCGCTGAAGGAATTTATTGAAAGCGGCAAGCTTGTCCTTGGCATATGCAACGGCTTTCAGGCAATAATAAAAATGGGCCTTTTGCCCGCCTTGAATGGGTTATATCTTCAGGATGCAACTTTAACAATCAATGACTCTGGCAAGTTCGAGGACAGGTGGGTTTGGATGAAGGCTGAAAATGAGTCATTGTTCACAAAAGGCATAGGCAAGATATTCCTGCCGGTGAATCATGGCGAGGGAAAATTTGTTGCAAGCGATGAAACGCTTGGGCAGATGCAGAAAGCCAAGCTCATCAAGTTAAGATACGTTGACGAAAAGGGCGGCGAAACAGGGAAGTATCCATTCAACCCAAACGGCTCAATGCAGGCAATCGCGGCAATATCTAACAAGCAGGGAAATGTGTTCGGCATGATGCCACACCCTGAGAAGTTTGTAAGCAGGCAAACGCATCCAAGATGGAAAAGAGAGGACTTGCCAGAGGAAGGGGATGGCCTGAAGATATTCAGGAACATGGTAGAATATGCGAGCGAGAGGCTGATGCGCGAATGACAGTCCTTATCATAGCAGCAGGAAAGTCAGACATCGAACTGATGAAGGAAGCGGCAAAGTCCCTTGGGAGGCTGGGAGTAAAAACTGAAGTCAGGGTTTGCTCTGCACATAGGACCCCGGAAATGCTTGACCAGATAATGGAAAAAACAGAATCTTACAATGCCATAATCGCTGGTGCAGGCCTGGCAGCAGCGCTTCCGGGGGTTGTTGCTTCAAAAACAATATTGCCGGTCATAGGAGTGCCTTTAACAGGGGCTTTTGAAGGCATTGATGCCCTTCTGTCCATGATTCAAATGCCACCTGGAATTCCTGTTTTGTCAACAGGGGTTAACAAGGTTGAAGAGGCTGCAACAGCAGCTGCCATGATTTGCAAGAACAAGATGAAACGCATAAATATAGTTGGGCAGGGCAAAAGCCAAAAAGCCGCTGGCAAGGCTGTTGAAACGCTGAAAAGGTTCGCCATTGAGCACAGTCTTGGGAAAAAAAGACTAGAAACGGCCATAAACATAAGATTCGT
>CAYUOQ010000006.1:0-18475 GCA_964446445.1 uncultured Methanosarcinales archaeon | reverse complement strand
AAGGCTGACACCAGAGCCAAAACCCCACTTGCTGACAACCTCGTCCATCAGAAGAATCAGCAAGCCGCCAACAATAAGCTGCAAAACAAGAGGCAAGGCCGAACTTCCCTGAGTGGGCGCAAGGCCGCCAGTGTAAACGTAAACCATTGCTTCAAAAATTATAAAGACAAACACAAGGGCTTTCTGAACCCCCTGGAAAAGCCTTTTGCCTTCAGGAGTCGAAAGGTCAAACTTCAAAACACCTGAGCCATTCAACAACTGCAAGAGGATTGAAGCAGTAACGATAGGGCCAATGCCCAACGAGATTAAAGAGCCAAATTCGGCGCCAAGAATGATGGATAAGAGCTGGAAGTTTTGAAGAGAGTTCTGCCCAAGTCCATAAAGCGGGATCATCCCAAGCGCAAAAAAGAGCAATAGAACAATGCCGGTCCACTTTAGCTTTTCCTTGAAGGGAAGCTTTCGCTCAGTTGGAGCAGCAACTTCGGGCAAATTAAGCAGTATACCTTTTATTCCCATGTGACCCTTTTACGAAAAGGTTCAATCCAAAACCTTACGTGCCTCCTTTTTCAGATGATGGGAGGGCAACTTCCCCTCCAGCTTCCTTGACAGCATCAATAGCGCCTGCCGAAGCAGAAAGGGCCTTAATCAAAAGCTTCCTCGTGACCCTTCCCTTGCTAAGCAGCTTGTCAAAGCCAATGTCTGCGATGTCTATTGAATAAGAACCGCCCTCGTGCTTTGCCAATTTAAGCTGCACAAAATTTTCAATATTCTCATCAATAAATCCTATGTTAACAGACTTTATTTCAGCTCGGTTCTTTGATTTAAAGCCGTGCTTGCCAAAATATTCCTCTGCCCAGATAGAAGGCTTCTTCTGGTCGGCCCGCTTACCTGTGCCTGCCATGCCCTTACCACCGCGGTTGCCTGAGCCCCTATGCTTCTTCTTGCTTCCCCAGCCGTGAGTGTGGCTTCCTCTTTGCCTCGTGTCCTTCTTTCTCCGGTTAACTGTCATTTCACATCATCTTCCTGAGCAGATCATTTATTTTTTCTTTCCTATCCCCAAGTGCTCCTGAATTGGAGAAAGATGCCTTGATGCCCCTGCTCCCCAGGCCTCCCTTTGCCGGGTTAAGCCTGAAAAATAATCTTTCTTCTCCTTTCTTCCTGCGCTTCTGAATAAGTTCTTTCAACACATCGTCAGCAATGTAGCCCCAGGTAATATAATCCTTAGACTTTCTTAACATGCCAAGCAGTTGCGGAGTTTCATTTACAACGAGGCAGGTGTTTATTCGTTCAAGCCTAAGCAGCCTGAGTGTATTCGCAATGTCAAACTTCAGGCCTGTCCTTCCCCTTAGCCTTATGATGGCAATTTGTTTTTCCATTTTTACTGTTCCACCCTTACCTTGGCCCCTTCAACAATTCCCAAGCCAGAAACATTCTCCTCTTGAATCTTTCTCCTGCTGAGTTGTTTAAGGGCAACAAAACAAGCCTCTGCAAGATTTATTGTAGTCCTTGTCTGGCCAAAGGTCTTGCTCCACACATCGCTAATGCCTGCCATGGCAAGCACCTTCCTGCACTCCTCGGCAACCCTCAAGCCACTGCCCTTCGGGGCGGGCATAAGATTGATTGTCACTGACCCGCACTTGCCAGAAACATTGAAAGGGATTGAATGAGGGGTCCTGCAACCACATTGCCAGCTTCCGCAGCCACGCCTTATTTTTATTATATTGAGCTTTGCATTCCTGACTGCCTTCTCTCTGGAAAGGACGGTCTCCTTTGACTTGCCATAGCCAAGGCCAATAAAACCGTTCTTGTTACCCACAATAACCATCGTTGCAAAGGACGGCTTGTTGCCTTCAGCGGTTTTTTTCTGAGTCTGCTTGAAAGCCCTTCTCTGGCCACCGCCAAACTTACCCTTTGACTGGCCAATAAGCAGCAAATCATTTGACAGATCTGGAAGGAGGGCATCAACAAGTTCCTGCTCCATTATCCTCTGGCCAGAATCAAGAACCTGGTCAATGGATGCAATCTCGCCTGACTTTACCCTTTTGCCAAGCTCTGTTTTTGGCTGCCACGCCTCGAAACTGCTTTTCTTCATTGCAGCCTGCTTTAGCTTTTCCTCTTCGCTCAGTTGAACGTGGCCCCTGTCCTTCGCCGAAAAACGGCGCTTAAACCCTTGCCTTCTCATTTTTCCACCTTGGCATCCCTAGGCTGTGCTTTGCCGCCTGATATTTCTGATTTTAGCTTTTCAAAATCTTCGTTTATTCTGAGCGCACTTTCCCTTGTCAATGAAAATTGCGAATTGCCAGATGCCTTGGCGTATGACGATATCCTTGCACCTGAAATTGCTGCAGCGTCAGGCAAAATTTCATCTGAAACCTCAATGTCCAGGCCGCCATCCTTTGCGCCCTTAATGGCTGCAAATATCCTGCCGCCTTTTGTTACACTTTGCAATCCAATATCAGGAACTGCCTTTTTTATCCTGGCAGACAAAGCCATCTTTCCTGCAATCATCCCCGTAAGGTATGCAGATGGAATGTTTTTGCAGCTGTTTTTCCAGCCAAGCTGCCTTAGCTTTCCTGAGGTTACAGTCAACTTAACCACGTCACCCTTGCTTCCCATTTCAACAAGCTGGATAATCATTCCGCCCAAAGTCTTCCTGACCACAAGCCTCGGCAGGTTTGACTTAAGGAGGGCAAGCCTCTTCCTGTAATTTGTCCTTCCCGAAAGCTTTCTTGAAAATGGAATTGAAATAACGCTCTTCATTTCTGACCACCCTTCGCAGTGCCCTTCAAGGTTCCTCTTTCAGTCAGGTAAAGCTCCATGTGCCTCTTGCTCCTAAAGAAGCCTCCCTTGATCTTCTTGTAAAGCTCAACAAATTCAGCATTTTGGATCACCTTACTCTCCCTAAGCGATTTGAGGAACTTCCTTTGGAGCCTGACCTTATTTACCCAAACTTCCTTCCTGTTGGTCCTGGCACCAGCAGCACCCTTCCTGCTGCCCTGGCCCTTTCGCTTATCCTTCCTCTTCTGGGCAAAGTTAAACCTTGCCCTTGAGCGCGAATTTCCCCTTGCAGCGAGCTTGCTTATAACGCCCTGATCAATAAGGGCGCGAAGGTCAGATTTTGTGATAGCCTCCTTAATCTCTGAGAGCTTCTCAGTATCAAAAACAACCCTTTTTGGGGAACAACCCAAAACGTCTGCCGCCATCCTCTTCTGAACACCAAGCATCATTTCAATTACACCTATCTTGCCTTAGTAAGCAGCTTATCCTTCTCAGCTTTCTCTGCTTTCTTCTTGGCATCATCATCTACCTTCCCCTCAATTCCAATCTCTCCTTCTTTCTGTGGCTGTTGCGCAGGCGCCTTTTTCTCGGAAACCTTCCTTGACTTAAGCACTTCCTGCCTGTGCTTCTTCCTTGAGGCCATTATTTCGGAAGCCTTCTTTGCAATTTCGTCTGCATTCACGTTAATCACTTTAAGCTTTTTCAGGGATGCTGCCTTTAGTATTTCAAGCCTGCGTTTCATGCCAACAACTCTTGCAATAATTATGCCATACCCCTCCTTTGCAGATTCAAGGTCTGAAACCTTTCTTACAACAAAAGGAACCAAGCCTTCATGGGTAAAACCTCTGACAGCAGCAGGCGAACCGTAACCTGGCTCAATGTACTTTGGGTTGCCCTTTCTCCTTTCCCTCATCTTGTTCTGGAGCCCCTTCGGCCTCTTCCACCTTCCTGCAAACCTTTTCACAGGGTCATTCGAATTTTGAATCTGGAAATTAGGCTTGCGGCTTTTTATCGTCTTCCTGACGCCAAGCAGGCGTTGAGTGTCGTTTGTCACTTTATTTCCCTTCCATCTTTCATTGTTAGATAGATGCCATCAACAAAAACCCTGGTGTCATAGTTTGTCCTCTTTGAAAGCTGCTCAATAGAGGCTGCAGTCTGGCCTGCTGATTCCTTGTTTGAAGATTCAACTATGATGTCAGCGCCTTCAACCTTGATCTTAACATCCGAAGGGAACTCAAGCTCCCTTGGTGTTTTCTCACCAAGGAAATTTTTAACAGTGAGCTTCTTCCCAGAAACCGAGACAGTTATTGGAAAATGGCTGTAGCAAATCTTCAACTTATAGACATGGCCCTCTGAAACACCCCTCATGAGGTTCACAACGTGAGCCCTAGTGCTTCCAAGCATTTTCTTATTGCGCTTGTTCGTCTTTTGAGTGGATATCACAACCTTGCTTCCATTGACAGAGAGGGAAACATCGGGAGCTGCTATCTCCTTTGAAGCCTCGCCTTTTGGCCCCTTCAGGGTGATTGTCCTACCGCTAACCAATGCGGTGACACCCTGGGGAAGCTCAAGCTCGTCCTTCATCAAGGTTACAGTTTTTGCGATAGACTTTTCCTTTGCCATTTTAGTAACAGTACGCAATCAATCTGCCGCCATGCCCCTTTGCCTTTGCATCAGCGTGGGTCATTATGCCCTTTGCAGTGCTGACAATCAGGACTCCAAAGTCTTTGGCAGGCAAATATCTTTTCTCAAATTTTTCATAATCCTCCAAGCCAACTGAAAATCTTGGCTTGATTGAACCGCAGTTGTTTATTGCCCCAATCAGGTTAATCTGGACAATTCCGCCCCTGCCATCATCAGTTATTGAGTAGCTTCCGATGAATCTCTTTTCGTTAAGTATGTCCAAAACGTGGGTGATCAGCTTTGAAGAAGGCTTTAGAGAGCACTGCTTCCTGCCTTTGCCTTCTGCATTCTTGATAACTGACAACACGTTTGATACTGGGTCGTTTAGCATTTTAACATCCTCAACTGTATTTCTTGAATCCAACACTTGTGGCTATATCCCTGAAGCATTTCCTGCAAAGCTTGAGGCCGTACTTCTCGATAAAGCCTCTTGTGTTGCCGCACCGCAGGCACTGCTTGATACCTTTCCCAAACTTCCTGTCCTTGGGCTTGTTGAACTTGAGGTATTTTTGCATTATGACTGGCTTTGCCTTAAGCTGTGTGAACATTTTCTTGTAACTGCTGACCGTCATGCTGACATCACCGTGACTCCAAACTTTTCCTTCATAAAACTGATAGCCTCTTCCCTTGAAATCCTGTGGCATGCAGGAATTTTCCTTTTCATGACTTTCCGCCGCTTTACCCTGAAGCCGGGACGCTCAAGCGAAACACAAACCTCAAGGCCCATTATGCCAATAGCAGGATCGTAGTTGACGCCCGGGATGTCTATGTATTCAGGGATGCCGAAAGAGACATTTCCCTCATTATCAAATTGGCTTTCAACAAGCTTGCCATCCCTGGACTGGAGCAGCCTCTTAAGGAGCTCAATTGAGCCTTGCTTTCTTAATGTAAGCTTGCAGCCAATAGGCAATCCCGGCCTAAGGCCCCAATTCGGAATTCTTTTATTGGTAAATGTCTTTATCGGAGGTATGCCGGTAATTGCCTTGAGCAGCTTAATGCCCTTCTCAAGCTTTTCGCTGCTTTTCCCAGCCCCAATGTTAAGCGTCACTTTTGTGACCTTGACCTGGCGCATCACATTTTCCTGGTCTGCCTGTTGACCTGAAACTTTAAGAGCCATCATAACCACCAATTCACGCAGCCACCTTGATTAATGGCTTTTCCTTACCAACAACGAGGATGAACCTGCTAGCCGCTTCAACAAGGTTGCCGCCAATCCTTACTGAAACCTTGCCTTCAGATAATGATTCAACCAGCCCAGTCCTGCCAACGTTGCTACCCCCCACAAGGTAAGCTTGAACCCCTTTTTCCAACTTGAGATGCTGGGTGACCTTTCCATTGAAATCAAATACGAGCGTATCACCATTCGAATATGAGAGTTCCCCCAAACATGTCCGGCCATCATGCAATGACAACTGAACCTTCCCAGCCCTGACCAGCCTCTTGCCTGTTATCTTGCAGAGCCTGATTTCTGCATCCTTGCCGGTAATTGGAAGGAGCCTCAACACTCCATTTGAATCCAAAAGCATCCTATAGGACTTGCCCAAATCCTTGATTGTTAGAACATCCATCAGCCCAATCATGAACTTCTCGTCCTTTCTTCTAACGCCATTAACCGTTATTTCCTTGGTGTTCAATACCCTCTTGCCTTCCTTTCTTGTCGAAACAAGGTTAAGGACGTCCTTCAGCACAGCAATCAGAGGCATGCCTGTTTCCATGCTGAATGAGCCGTGAGGCCTTGCAATAAACTTGAACCCCTTCCTGACAATCATCCAGGAACGTGGTGCTGTTATTCGTTTTAAATGCTTGTTTGCCATTTTACTTCTTACCTGCTGTTTTTACACTCTGGACTGCCTGCTTCCTTGAAACTATTGCAGATCTCTTCTTGTCCTCAAGGACTGCCACTGTAATGAGCAAACTTGAAGGCCTGATGGGGAAAAATGATTTTGTGCCATCCTTCCTTACTCGCTCAACGCCCTCAATGTAAATAATTCCCTTCTTGACATCAACATTGCTGACTTTCCCGCTAACCCCGCTGAATTCGCCCTTCAAAATCTTTACAGTGTCGCCCTGCCTGATTGGCATGCTATTGGTGCCAAGCCTGCTTTTCAAGTCCTTTGACAGCGCAGACGAAAGGAAACGCCTCTTCAAGTGGAGAGGCGCGTTTGCCCTGTATTTCCTCTGCTTCGCAGACCTGCTGCTCGACTTCCATTCAAGTGAAAAAGCTTTCATTTTTACTCACACAATAATCGTTGCCAGCTTTGAAACCATTGGCCATCTCTCGGCAATCTCCCTTGGGATTGCACCTTTGATAAGTGTCCCTTTCGGGCTCCCGTCCTCATCCTTGAGCACAACGGCAGCGTTATCCTCAAACTTGATACGCTCGCCAGTTGGCCTTCGGAATTCCTTCCTCTGCCTCACTATGACTGCAAAAACAACCTGCTTCCTCATCTCCGGAGTGCCCCTTCTAACCGAAGCCATTATCATGTCAGCAATACCGCAATGAGGCTTCCTCCCTGCAACACCTTTCGAGCCACCTCCCTTGACGGAGATGATTTTCAGGAGCTTTGCCCCGGAGTTGTCACAGGCTTCAATAAAGCTTCCGTGGTTCAAAGGCTTTGTAATCCTCGACTTTATGGGCTGCATATCAGTACTTCCTCACAATTACAAAATGTTTAGTCTTGCTCAGGGGCCTGCACTCGCAAACTTCAACTCTTTCCCCCTCCTTGGCGGAGATGCATTCCGGGTTATGCGCCTTGAGCTTGGACTTTCTCCTTTCATGCCTTTCGTACTTTGGAATCACTTCCATCCTTTCGATTATTATATTGGCTGTTCTCCTCATCCTTGCGGATGAAACAATACCATCCAGTCTCCTCCCGTGAAGCCTCAGCTTACCGTGAAAGGGACAAATCTTATCAGTGCATGGGGCGGTTGGCCTAACAATGCCGAGCCCAGTAACATCCTCATTCCCTGCTTGTGCTTTCCTTGCTGCCATTTTTACCTAACCTCGATAGTTGCGGGTGCAAAGCCCATCCTGATCAATGATTCCTTAGTTTTCTGCCTGTGATCGCCCTGAAGCTCAATTTTCCCGTCTTTTACCGTGCCACCACATGCAAGGTCGGACTTGAGCCTTTTCGCGACATCCTTAATGCTTATTGACTTTTCCTCCATGCCCTCAACAATTGTGCTAAACTTGTCAAATTTCTTCTTTATCAGGTGAATGCGTATGCGCTGGCTTTCCTTAGCAATTGTCTCGCAAACGCAAATCGCCTTTGGCAATCCACACTTCGGGCAAATCTCGCTCATACCTTTGTCTTTATCCTCCCCTCGTTCAGTATTGTCAAAATTTTAGCAATTGTCCTCTTGCCTTTCCTGATTGCGCCAGGGTTTTTTGGGACTGTCCCGATAGCTACCTGTGCGCCATATTTCATAAGTTCTTTCCTCAGCTCGGCAAGCCTTGACTTAAGGCCTTCCTCACTGAGCGACCTAAGCTCCTTGACTAGTTTCATCTTTCTTCACTTCCTCAGGCTCAACTTCAGCCTTTTTCGCCTTCGCCCTTGATGCCCTTTTCTTCTTTGGCTTTTCTTCAGTAGCAGGTGCAGCGGGCTGTGCAGCCTCTGAGCCCTCTGAAACAGGTGTAACAGGCTCGGAAACAGCTGTAACAGCAAGCTCTTCCTTCATTTCTAACTCAGCAAACTTAATCTCGTCAGGCATTACAATCCCGGGAGGCATTACTCTTACCTGAATCCCGATAATGCCTGGCTTTAACTGGGCAGTCATTATTGTTGTGTTAACAAACGTCATGGCGGCATCGCCGCATTTCCTCAGGTAGCCGCCGGCCACCCTCCAACTCTTTGCCCTGGAACTTGGAAGCTTTCCAGACAATCTTATCTCAACGCCAAGAGCACCAGCGGAAAGCACCTCCTCGATTGTCTTGTGCATTATGCCCTTGAACCTGTTAGCGCCAAATCGTTCGAGCTCTGAAGCAATTTTCTCTGCAACAATCCTTGAATCCAGCATAGGCGCAGAAACTTCAGCTATCTCAACCTGTGGATTCTCCAACCCAAACTTCCTCTTCAAAACCTCAGTAAGCTTTGAAATTGTCTGCCCCTTCCTTCCCACAATAAGGCCCGGCCTTGATGTGTAAATGACAACCTTTTCCCCTAGTGGAGTCCTTTGAAGCTTCGCATGGCTGAATCCGGCATTCTTTAAAGTCTCTGACACGAATTCCTGAATCTGAAATTCCTTTTTCTTCTGCTCAACAAAGTCACGTTCAATCATTTCTTCTCGCCTTCAACATTCTTTAAAACTTCAGCCTTTGACTCTTGATTTTGGCCTGTGACAGGCTTGCCTTTGGTCTGCTCAGCCTCTGAAACAACAACTTCAACATGTGTCCTTTTCATCATTCTCCTTTTCTTCCTTCCATAATGCCACGAATGGGCGCCCTTGTTTGCAAGTATGCTTGAAATGACAAGGCTGCCTGTGTCAAGGCCTTTCACCTTTGCATTCGCCTCTGCCTGCCTCAAAAGTTTGATAACTTCGGTAGCCACGTTCTTAGGGTACCTGCCCGGACCGATCCCCGGCTTATGTCCTGTCCCGCCCTTGGCATACTTCCTGAATGGAACGGCAATCTTCTCAGTAAGCACTCCTTCCAAAAGCGTCACTGCCTTGTTGAGCTGCCTGCCCCTTACAAAGTTACACAGCTCAACAGCCTTCTTCGTTGATATTGGCAGTGCAACTCCCATGGACCTTGCCATCTTCTTCTCGTCGTAAGTTGTAGCGTACTTTAGCATTTCCAAATCACTTCACTGATAAGGCCGCGCTTGATTTTGTTGCACCAATGCCGGGAGCGTGGTGTGAAACCTTCCTCCTAGTCTGCGCAAACTCACCAAGGTAATGGCCGAGCATCTCTGTAATTATCAAAACAGGAACAAATTCCTTGCCATTGTAAACCTTAATTGTTTTCCCAACCATTTCAGGGATTATAACAACATCCCTCCTATGGGTTTTGATATCCCCCTTCTTTATATCCGCAAGGATCTTCTTGAACCCGTCATCAATGCCGCCGAGCAAAGTCCTCCTCTGTCTCGAAGTCAAAAGCTGTGAAAATTGCTTGATGTCCATTGCCTTCAGCTCTGCCAATGTTTTACCCCTATAAGTGAACTCCTTCCTGGCCATTTTACAGCTTCAACCTCCCTGTCCTCCTTGGCCTCAAGTGGCCGACCTTTCCGCCAGGTGAGGCGAACCTCTTTGCAATTGTCGGCTTGTTCTTCTTCGAGCTTCTTGAACCACCGTGCGGGTGAGCGACTGCGTTCATTGCCTGACCCTTAACCTGTGGCCAGAACTTGTTTCTTGCGCGCTTCCTGAACATGTTTGCACTGGCTTTCAGCAAGGGCTTTTCAGTCCTTCCCGAGCCTGCAATCAAACCTATGCTTGCCCTGCACCAAGGATCAAAAGATCTTAGATTTTTCGAAGGGAGCATGACGCTTATTTCCTTGTCTGATTTTGCAATAACCTTGGCAGCCAAGCCTGAAGTCCTGACAAACTTGCCACCATCGCCCGGAGAACTTTCAATGTTGAAAACCAAAGTACCCTCTGGGATTTGGATCAATGGCAATGTATTGCCCTTTACAGCCTCTGCACCAAAGCCGGCCTCAAGCTGGTCGCCAACCCGCACTCCTTCAGGGGCAATCTGCAATGCAACCTTGTTATCATCATAACGCACCCTTATAATCGGCGCGTAATGGCCTGAGCTGTGCTCAATTGAGACTATAGTTCCGGCAACCTTTGAATTCCTTTCGACTTGTGAATATTCCCTGTGCTTAACCTCTCCAATGTAGCGGAAACTTGGAGCTCTGAACCTTAACGTTCCCTTTCCTCTCCTTTGCTGAATCAGATTCTTACCCATTTGACCATTTTGGAAAAAAGTTCCAACCTCACATCATTCCCATCTGCGTTGCAATATCAATCGCAGGTGTTTCCTTGCCAAGCTTGACATAAGCCTTCTTCTTTCCGCCAATTATGTAGCTGTTAACGCTGATGACCTTGGCCTTGAACAACAATTCAACAGCTTTCTTCACATCAGATTTTGTGGCCTTCCTGTCGACAACGAAAAGGAGCTTGTTCTCGGATTCCATAGTCCTCAATGTCTTCTCCGTGCTTACAGGGTACTTGATAACTTTTTCAGCTTCCATCTTGATCATTCAAACAATTTTTCCTTTCCCATTCTTTCAATTGATGCCTGGGTGAAAAGTATAAGCCTTCCCGGATTGGCGCCTGGCGCAAGCATGTGAGCGTTTAACCGGTTTACAACTGCAATGTCAACGCCAACAATATTTCGGGCAGCTTTCATTAGCTTTGCATCCTGCTTTGAGACAACTATCAAAGGGCCTTTCTTGATGCGGTAAATCCTTCCTCTCATCTTTCCCTTTCCAGCCCTTATGGACCTCTCTGAAACCCGTTCAAGCTCTGCCGCAAGCCCCATTTTCGAGAGGGCTGCAATAACATCCTTCGTCTTTGAAATTTCTTCAGTGCCAGTTGATGCAACAAAAGGATAGTTCTTTGGGACAATATGGCCTCTCCCTGCAACAATAGAGGGGGTAATCGAGGCTGAAAGCGCTGACCTTATCGCCTTTCTGTTTTCCTTCTTGTTAATCTTCTTCTCCCAGACCTTTTCAGCTTTTGGAGGGTGGGCCTGCCTGCCGCCAACAGTGCCAGATGCAACGGCAGCAGTCCAGTTGAACCTGGTGCCGCTCCTGCTCATTATCTTTCTTGGAACCCTTGAAATACCATGGCCGTAAGCGCCCTTGAAGGCTTTCCTCCTCCTGGAGAGCTTTGCTGAATAGCGGTCGCCTGCCTCAGGATCAGAACCAGTAGCCTGCCTGGACTTGCTTTCTATTGAAAGGACAGCCCTTGCTATAAGGTCAGGGTGAAACTCCTCACTGAACTGGATTGGTAATTCAACCGTTCCAACTTCACCTTTCACTGCATCGATAACGGAAACCTTCATTTTCATCTACCTTGCTTTGATGAGAGACTTGAATACTCTATTGATGGCGCCTGTAATGGCAATCCTGACTTTGGATTTCTTGATGGGACAAGTCTCAAAAGCCTCTTTGGCTCTCCCTGTACAGATCCCTTTAAAACAATAAAGCTTGACCTTAGCTTGCCATAATGAACGATACCGCCGGACATTGTAAACTCGTCAGGGTTTTCGCTAAGCTTGAGAATCCACTTGTTCCTCTCAAGCCTTGAATGATAACCCATTTGGCCTGCGTGGGCAACAGTCCACATTCTTGGATTGCTCCAGCCGCCCAAAGATCCGGGGCCACGCTTTGTCTTCTCAGCCTTATGCTGCCTTAACGCGAGGCCAAACCTCTTCGTAGGACCCTGAAATCCTTTTCCAACGGTAACGCCAAAAACATCAACCTGCTGACCTTCCTTGAGGACGTCCTTGACCGGTATCTCCTTTCCTAAAAGCTGCTGGGCAAGCGCAAACCTGTCCTGAATGCTCTTACCGCCGACAGAAACCTCAAAGACTTCAGGCGTTTTCTTTCCAACGCCACTTACAGACGGCCTTGTGCAAACAGCAACGCGAACATCAACAACATTTGACAAGTCAGGAGCAACAGCTTCCTTCTTTGCCTTCATTGGAACTAGCTTCCTTGCAATGAACTTGTCAGATTCACCAGGGACTTCATAAGACACATTCAAACCCGTTGGAGAAGAAGAAAACAGCCTTATGGAAACAACCTTCAATGGAGGGCACTCAACGATTGTTACAGGCATGGAAACAATCTCTCCTTTTGTCATTGAATTAGGCCTATTGTCCACAACAAGAAAATGAGTCATCCCAGCCTTATAGCCTGCAAAGCTGGCAAGCTTTGCTTCCTGGGGCACAACAGGATTCCTGACCCTGGCATAAGGCCTGCCAGCCCTCTTTCGAGGCCAAAACTGCAGGCTTCCCTTTCTAGGACGTCTTGTTGTTCCCATTTTTATCCAACGCCAGAAAAAAGAACCAATACAAGCCAAAAGCGTTCGAAACCAACTTTAACCCATCAAACGCACTCAGTCGTGTACTGAAAAGGTTCCCTTTCCAGGCTTCTATTCGAGAATCTGCAGGTTACTTATAAAGCTTATGGTTTAGGCTTTTTGCCAATTTGCTTCTAAAGGCGGCAAAACAGAGGGGTGGGATGGCAAAGGAGATTCCGTAAAAAAAGGCAATCTGAACTGGATCGTGAATATTGCCAATGTTTGTGGCAAAAACGAAGTTGTTTACTGCGGCAGTTAAAACAAGGAGGTTTGCAATGGCAGCTGCAGGAATGATCATGTGGGCAAAAAAATTGTGCTTCGGCTCAAGGGCGTCAATACTTGAGACAAGCCTCCAAGAGACAAAGCCAAAAAGGATCCCAAAGGATGACACAAGGACAAGAACCGGATTCCCCTTAATTGCAAACTGAACGACTGAAACAGCTATTGCTGCGAAAAGGTTTAAGACCACAAGTGCCAGGACTGCGAGCCAATAGAGCGCAATTGCAGATTCTGGATGCGTCGGCCTTGCCTTCAGCCTACCGGGAAGTACCACCGGTTTTTTCCTTACTAAAACTTCGACCCTCTTTTTTGTTTTCTTTGGCCTGACAGGAGCCACGGCAAACCACCTTCGCTAACTCTCTTCCTCCCCACCGCCCAAAAAGATTTCAACATCCTCCACAAACTGCTTGACCTTAAAGTAAAGCTCCTTTGACTTGTCAATGTCAATCATGAAAACTCCTTCATCGGTTGTTGCGGTCATGGTAACGTGACGCCTATACTCGCTGCGCCTCGTATACTCTGCCCGGCTTATTTTCCGGAGATGGAGGTAAAGCGAAACCATCTCCTCAAACCTTGCGCCATAGACCTTCCTTATGGCTGCGCATTTCAAGCCAATGTTGGCTGGCTTTTCAGGCATGAGCTTTGCCTCAAGGGCATTATCGAGAAGCTTATCAATTATGAAATCAATTGCGCTTATAAGCCTCTCAATAAGGTTTTTTATAACGTCAACGGTCCTTGTATACTTAAGGCTGACATAAATGATGTGGTCAGCGCGCTTTAACTCTTCCCGTGCCTCTTCCAAAAACACCTTCATATCTCAACACCACTCCTTCGACATCCAATAACATCCTTTTCAAAATACCAACGTAATCCTTGAGCTGGACCATAGTAACCCTTTTCAAACTGTATGTACCAGAGCAAATAATAAAACAATCCTTCCTTGAGAACTCAACAGAACTGGACTTATGGTTATCTGACAAATCCTTCAACTCGCCAAGAACCTTGTTGTACTCTGAGCTTAACTTATAATTCGGCATGCACCTTGACCTGAACAGTTGAATCATTGAATCAAAATCCTCTCTGAAACGTGGAATCCTCTTGAATGCCTCTTCGTAATGAAGCAGTGAAAGCGTGATGTTCTTGCCAGCCGAAAAAAGGCTTTCGGCTGCGCTAAGCAAAAGCCTGTTGTCCCTTACCAAAGGATATGTCATTGAAATAAGATGGTCTGCCGCCCTAAGTTGACGCCTCCCCTCTGCAAGTTCCTCATGGAACCGTTCCATTGATTTTGGTATGCTTGCCGGTTATATAAACCTTATTCACTTCTTCTCTTTTTCAATCAACATGATTGCTGAAGCAAGGTCCCCCCCAACCCTGGCAAGGGCTGCCTTCGCCTCCTCAGTTGAAACACCTGACTGCTCCGCAACAGTCTTCACATCGTCCTCATTGAACTGCATGCCCTGAGATTGCTGGGAAGGCCTTTCGGAATAGGCACCAGCAACTTGAAAGGTTTCCTGGCCCATCATGCTGACCTTTGTGACTGAAGGATTAGGCAGGAAGATCTCATTCCCGCTTTTCAGCCTTATGATCACTTCCTTTGCATCCAATTCATGTTGCTGGACTCCCATCTTGCGCATCGCAGCTTCCATTGCACGCTTATCCATTCCTGGAAACATTTCATGATTGAAATAACGGCAACATTATTAAATATTATGTAATGGCAAAGATGAATGAAAGAAAAGTCAAAGGGCATAATTCTTGCAATCGCCCACCTTTCAAGAAAAGAAGCGAAACTATGACTTGAAAAGCCTTAGCAGAAGCTCAAAAACAATAATAGCAACTGCAAGCATAATCACATGCGTTGGCTTTATCTGAATCTTGCTCTTGTATTCACTATAGTACCTGACCAGCCCGCCCTGGGATGCAGGCATGCTAATCTTTTCATCAGCCATAAGAGCCGATGAAGCCCGCAACTATAAAAAGATTGCTGAATGAACTGAATGAAGGCAAAATGCCGAAAGAAATGAAAATGAGAACCTAAAATCTAAGCCTTGACAGCCTTCATCCTCTTCAGCCTTCCAAAATTCTCACGTTCCATCTCCTCGAGGCGAAGCCTGATGTACTTTGCTGTCTGCTCCATCCTTGGAATTGTAATCAACTCAAGAGCATTGACCTTCCTCTTTGTCCTTTCTATTTCCCGAAGCAGCTTCTTCAGGGTGAGCTCGACCTCGGCAGCAGCAACAACCTTTTCCACAACAAACTCATAGGCCATTGCAGCCTCATCAATCTTTGAAGTTGCAGAAGTAATGCCATAACCCCTCTCAAAGATGCTCTTCTTGAATTCGGGGAAGCTTATCCTTGGAACCTTTACACCCATTATGTTCTTGGTTGCAACCTCAACAATAGGCAGGCTCTTCAAGGCAAGCGATATGGAGCGGATTGCAAGATCGCCATCTATTGCCCTCGCGATATTCACCTTTTGCAAACCAGCAGAGTAAGAAGCAACAAGGTCTTTCCTGACATCCTTTGCCTTCTTGAGGATGTTAAAGAACTCAAGTATCAAGCCATCGCGCTTCTTCTTAAGCAGGTTATAGCCGGTTAGGGCCAGCTTGATGCGCTTCTTGAGCTGCAGCAACTCTGAACGTGTTGCCTTGATATTATCGCTTGCCATAGTATTTCTTCCTTAGCTCAGGGCTTATCCTTGTAAGCTCAGACTCCGGGATTTCGGAAAGCAGCTGCCAACCAATATCAAGAGTTTTTTCAATGTCTCTGTCCTCGCCTTTGCCCTGCCTTACAAACTTGGATTCAAAATCCGCGGCAAACTTCAAAATCCTCCTTTCGCGCTCGGAAAGGGATTCCTCACCAACAATTGCAACAAGCCCCCTCAGGTCCCTGCCCTCCGCATAAAAAGCGTAAAGCTGATCTGAAACCTGCTTATGGTCTTCCCTCGTCTTGCCGTTGCCTATGCCAAGGTTCATGAGCCTGCTAAGGCACGGGATTACATCGATTGGAGGGTATATGTTCTTGCTATGAAGCTCCTTGCTAAGAACTATCTGCCCTTCAGTAATGTAGCCTGTGAGATCAGGAATTGGGTGGGTTATGTCCTCAGCAGGCATTGTCAGAATTGGAAGCTGAGTAATGCTGCCCTTCTTTCCCTTTATAATTCCAGCACGCTCGTAAATCATTGCCAGGTCTGTGTACATGTAACCTGGGTAGCCCCTCCTTCCAGGAATTTCAGAACGCGCAGCGCCAATCTCCCTCAATGATTCACAATAATTGGTCATGTCCGTGAGGATGACGAGCACGTGCATTTCCTTCTCAAAAGCAAGGTATTCTGCAGCAGTGAGCGCCATCCTTGGGGTGATAAGCCTCTCAACAGCAGGGTCGTCAGCCAGGTTGAGGAAAACAACTGCCCTTTTCAATGCACCAGTATTCTCAAACTCGGAAATGAACTTCTGGGCATCTTCATTTGTGATCCCCATTGCCGCGAAAACAATGGCAAAGCCCTCATTACTACCGCGGACCTTTGCCTGCCTTGCAATCTGCAGCGCAATCTCGTTATGGGGAAGGCCTGAACCCGAAAACAACGGAAGCTTTTGGCCCCTCACAAGCGTATTGGTTCCATCAATCGTTGAAATGCCGGTTTGGATAAAATCTGCAGGGTTAGCCCTTGCGTAAGGGTTGATTGCAGCCCCGGTTATGTCAAGCATCTTTTCAGGGATTATTTCCGGACCGCCGTCAATCGGCTTTCCTGCGCCATTGAGAATCCTTCCAAGAAGCTCGCCTGAAACTGGAAGCTTTATTGATTCGCCAAGGAACTTGACGCTGGAAGCGAGGTTAACACCGGATGTGCCTTCGAAGACTTGCACTACAACTATGTCGTCGCTTGTGTCAAGCACCTGCCCGCTCTTTGCATCCCCGCTTGGAAGCGTAATCCTGACAAGCTCACCATAGCCAACCGGCTCTGTCTTCTCAACAAAAATCAATGGCCCTGCTACCCTTGTTATTGTCTTATATTCTTTCATCGCAAATCACCCATCATTTAAGCTCCGCAAATTCTTTTTCCATATCCTTGCCAATAGCTGTAAGGAAGGATTCATAATCTTTCTCGAACTTGACATCGCCTACCTTGTCCTTTGCCGTTACTGCAGCCACCTTCTGAACCCTAACGCCAGAATCAAGCGCCGCCTTTGCCAAATCCGAAAACTTCAAAATTGTCTTCATTATCAGGTAAGTTTTCTTCAAATCGCTGAAAGTGTCAACAGGATGGAATGCGTTTTGCTGCAAGAGGAACTCCCTGAACATCCTTGCAACAAGCAAGGTTGACTGTTCCCTTTCAGGAAGCGCATCGGAGCCTACAAGCTGGACAATTTCCATAAGCTTATCCTCCTCCTGAAGTATGGCTCTTGTCCTGCCAATCATCTCGTTCCAGTCAGGGGCTACATTCTTGACATACCATTCTGAAAGCGAGTCAAGATACAAGGAGTATGAAGCAAGCCAGTTAATTGCTGGAAAATGCCTCCTTTGGGCAAGCTTAGCATCAAGGGCCCAAAAGGTCTTGATAACACGCAACGTTCCCTGGGTAACTGGCTCGGAAAAATCCCCTCCAGGGGGTGAAACAGCACCAATAACGCTGATTGAGCCTTCAGAACCCATCAACGACTTCACCCTCCCTGCCCTTTCATAAAATTCAGAAAGTCTCGTTGAAAGGTAGGCTGGATAACCTTCCTCCCCAGGCATCTCCTCAAGCCTTGATGAAATCTCACGCATAGCCTCAGCCCATCTTGAAGTGGAATCTGCCATTAATGCAACACTATAGCCCATGTCCCTGTAATACTCTGCAAGGGTAATGCCTGTGTAAACAGAAGCCTCCCTCGCTGCAACTGGCATGTTTGATGTGTTGGCTATAAGGATAGTCCTTTCCATCAACGGCCTTCCGTTCCTTGGGTCAGTAAGCTCAGGGAATTCCTTAAGAACTTCTGTCATCTCGTTGCCACGCTCTCCGCAGCCAACATAAACAACAATGTCAGCATCTGACCATTTAGCAAGTTGTGTCTGATTGACTGTCTTGCCTGAACCGAAAGGCCCAGGGATTGCAGCCACACCGCCCTTTGCAAGGGGGAACAATGAATCAATTATTCGCTGGCCTGTAATCAAGGGTATTTCCGGCAGAAGTTTGCTAGTTACGGGCCTTGGCCTCCTCACTGGCCAAACTTGCATCAGTCTCAACTCAGTCCCGTTGTCAAGCCTGCCGATTGGATCAGTAACAGTATAGATGCCGTCGGAAATGCTGGCTACTTTTCCAGAAGCATTTGGGGGAACAAGGATCTTGTGGATAACAGCTTCGCTTTCCTGAACAGTTCCCAAAACATCCCCGCCTTTGACGGCAGAGCCAGACTTTACAGAGGCCTTAAATTCCCATTTCCTCTTCCGGTCAAGGCCAGGCGCAGTCGCGCCCCTTCGAATGAAATCGCCTGTAATGCCCCTCAGGATTTGCAGGGGCCTTTGAATCCCATCATAAATTGATGAAAGCAAGCCTGGGCCAAGCTCAACAGCAAGCGGCTGGCCGGTGTTCTCAACCGATTCACCAGGCCTGATGCCATTTGTGTCCTCATAAACTTGTATCGTGCACCGGCTGCCATTGATTTGGATTACTTCACCAAGAAGCTTTTCACTTCCAACCTTGCAAACATCATACATGCTTGCCTCG
>CAYUOQ010000005.1:4759-18544 GCA_964446445.1 uncultured Methanosarcinales archaeon | reverse complement strand
GAAAACCTGGCCAAGGATATTTTCAAACCAGTTCAGAAGCCCCCTCGTCCTTTTGCTGCTATTCGCGGCATTAGCCTCTTATTTCCTTGGCGAAAAGCTTGATTCTCTGGTCATACTTGCAATAATAGCAATAAATTCCCTGCTTGGGTTCTTCCAGGAGCACAGGGCTGTGAATACAATGAAAAAACTAAGCTTCTATGTCTCAATAGAAGCTTCCGTTCTGAGGGACAGGCAAATACAGCGGACAAACGCAAAAAACATAGTTCCCGGCGATATCGTATTCCTGAAAAAGGGCGACGTAGTGCCTGCAGACGTAAGGCTGATAAGCGCAGAAAACCTCACGACAGACGAATCTTCTGTAACAGGGGAATCAACCCCCGTCCTGAAAAAGGCGAGCACGATAAACAAGGAAAAATCGCTTCCTCAATATCTGACAAACGTGCTTTTTACAGGGACATCAATCACGAGCGGCTCAGGCCACGGAATTGTGATTGCCACTGGCAGCTCCACCCTTTTCGGCAAAACTGCATCATGCCTAACAAGGCAAACAGAATCAGAATTTGAAAGGGGCATAAAAACATTCAGCGGTTTCCTTCTCAAGATAACCCTGGTTATGACCCTTTTCATATTCATTGCAAACTTTGTGCTAGGCAAGGGCGGCTTTGATTCATTCCTCTTCGCAATTGCCCTTGCAGTAGGAATCACCCCGGAGGCACTTCCAATAGTCATGACAATAGCCCTTTCAGATGGCGCCCTGAAAATGGCAAAAAAAGAAGTGATAATCAAGAAGCTAACTTCAGTAGAAGACCTTGGAAACATAGATACAATCTGCGCAGACAAGACAGGAACACTTACAGAAGGCAAATTCAGCCTTGCGAGATTCGTGAACCTGGGAAAAAAGGAGGACAACAAAGTGCTTCTTTATGCCATGATTTGCAATTCCATAAAAACCGCGGCAGGCAAGGATGAAAATTCAATAGATAGCGCAATCCTAAAAAGCAGGGCAGCACAAAAACTGCAAGAAAAACGGCACAGCTTCCAGATTATTTCTGAAAATGAGTTTGACTTCAGCAGGAGAAGGATGAGCGTGCTCGCAAGAAGCGGCAGCAGCGGTGAGAGCTTCCTTATTGCAAAGGGGGCCCCGGAATCAATAATCAGCCAGTGCACGACAGCAACCTGCATGGGGAAAAAGGCGGCAATGACGAGAAGGCTAAAAACAAAATTAGGAAAAGCGGTGGCTGAATACGAAAAGGAAGGATTTGTCACAATAGCGGTTGCAGACAAAAAGATGAAAAAGAATAGCTTGTCGAAATCTGATGAGAAAAAAATGCAGCTTCTTGGGTTCCTGCTTTTCCAAGACCCGGCAAAAAAAACAGCAAAGAGGTCCATAAAGCTGCTGCAGAAACTTGGGGTCAACGTCAAGGTAATAAGCGGGGACAGCCCAATAATAACAAGAAAAATATGCTCTGATGTCGGGCTAAAAATCGCGGAAGACAACATCATAACCGGAGATGAACTGGACAAGCTTTCGGATGAGGAGTTTGAAAGCCATAGCATCCACTACAATGTCTTTGCAAGGGTAACGCCCGAGCACAAATACCGGATAGTGTCGGCACTGAACAGGGAGGGCAACATAGTTGGCTTCCTTGGAGATGGCGTCAATGATGCGCCTGCACTAAAGGCTGCAGACGTGGGAATATCAGTGAACACTGGAACCGGTGTTGCGAAGGAAGCTGCAAACATAATCCTGCTCAGAAAAAGCCTTGAAGTCCTGGCTGATGGAATAATCGAAGGAAGGAAAACATTTGGCAACATAACAAAGTATGTGCTAAACACAATTAGCGCAAATTATGGCAACATGTTCACAGTAGCCGTAACATCGCTTTTCCTGAAGTTCATACCACTCAAGCCATCCCAGATACTCCTTACAAACCTGGTAACTGACCTGCCAATGCTTACTGTCTCAACTGACAATGTTGATGAAGAGATGCTAAAGAAGCCCAAGAGGTGGAATCTCACTGCAATTTACAAATTCATGATGCATTTCGGAATCCTAAGCAGCATATTCGACCTGCTATTCATACTGCCGCTTATCTTCATCTTCAAGGCAAGCCCTGAACTATTCAGGACAGCCTGGTTCCTTGAATCATCCCTATCTGAAGTCCTTGTGACATTTGCAATAAGAACAAGATCATTCATCTTCAGGAGCAGGCCAAACAAATGGCTGCTATGGACTTCAGCAGTTGCAATAGCCCTCTCCGTTGGAATATGCTTCACGCCAATAGGGACCGAACTTTTCCGGTTTGCAAAGATACCAATGACAATAACCGTATTCATAATTGGAATACTGCTGGCATACGTCATTTCAGCAGAGATATACAAGAAGAAATTCTTTGCAAAATTCGACCTTTAGAGGGATAGCTATTTAAATCATCCAGCCTTACTGACATCGATGAGGCAGCTTCTTATTGTTGGACTTGACCCGGGGACGACAGCAGGCTATGCTGTGCTTGACACCGCAGGCAGATTGCTGAAGACAAGATCTTCAAAGCAGCTTGACCTTAACAAGATAATTGAGGAACTTGTTGAGCTTGGAAGCATACTGGCAATCGGAACTGACAAGGGCAAAACACCAGGAATGATTGAAAAGGCTGCAGCTGCAACCGGAGCAAAGGTAATAACTCCAGAAGAAGACCTGCAGGTCGCCGAAAAAGAAGGCCTTACAGACAACATGCCAGCCTCAAATGTTCATGAAAAAGATGCCCTTGCAGCGGCTGTTTACGCGTACAAGGAGCTTGTTCCATTGCTTCAAAGGATACGGAAAGTCCTTGAAAACGAAGGCAAGATGCAATTCCTGATGGAAGTAACTGAAAAAGTTGTGATTTCAGGAAGGAACATCAAGGATGCCCTGAGAGAGGCCGAAAAGCATGAGGAAGCTGAAAAGCCCAAGCCGATAACAATCGCTGAGGAAAAGCCAAAAATAGATGACTGGACCATGATTGCACTAAAAAGGCTGGAGAAGGAAAATGAAATTCTCAGAAGCTACAACAAAAAATTGCTTGATGAAATCAGGCTGCTTTACAAAAAAGCCAGGAAAAATGGAAGCGCAAGCCAAAAAGGCGGAAGCGAAAAAGAAAAGAACCATCAAATCCTTGTTTCAAGGATGCAAGCGATAATAACACAGAAGGAAGCGCATGAATCGGAACTATGGGGCAAATAAGGCTGCTTGAGGACATGGCAAATTCAGGCGAACTAATCGCCAAGAAAGCGAAAAATTTGGGATTTGGTGAAATTGAAAAAATAAACATACGACAAGGAGGCATAATCCTTGTTGAAGATGCAAACAACTACAGCGAAAAGGCACTTGAGCTGCTGCAAAAGTCAAATCCAACAATACTTTCCAGGAATGAGCCAAGCCCAAATGTCAAGAGGCTGCTGCAAAGCGCAGGCGTAACAGCAATCCCCGCAAATGGGATAATCCTAATGGAAACCCAAAAGCATGCCGCTGCAGACAGGAAAAAGCTGGCTGAAGCCATAAAAAAGCTCGCTGCCCAGAATGTCCTAAACATAATAGAAACATATAAAGAAAAGAGGAAAACACTCATTTAAGCGGATGATTAAAATGATTGGCAAGGAACTCAAAAATGCCCTATTGACAGGAAATGCACTGGGGGACGTCATAGGGCAGGATAATGCAAAAGGCCAGTTAACATCAGCCCTGCTTGCCGAAAGGAACATCATAATTATCGGGCCTCCAGGGATAGGCAAAACCACCCTTGCCAAAAACGTTGCCAAGCTTCTCCCAAAAATGGCGGTTAACGACTGCGGATTCAACTGCCTGCCAACAAGGCCAACATGCCCTATCTGCATATCAGGACAAAAAACAGGCAAGAGGGAAAGCCCCGGAGTTGACCGATTTATAAGAATACAAGGATCTCCTGACTTGACTTCGGAAGACCTGCTCGGAGACATTGACCCGATAAAAGCCATAAAATTCGGGCCCACATCGCTTGAGGCGTTCACGCCAGGAAAGATATTCCGGGCAAACAACGGGGTCCTTTTCTTTGACGAGCTTAACAGGTGCCCGCAAAGGCTCCAAAACGCCCTGCTGCAGGTGCTTGAAGAAAAAAAGGTAACGCTAGGAAGCTACAAGGTGGATGTAGACGCAGATTTCATCTTCATAGGGACAATGAACCCAAACGATTCCAGCACAGAAAAGCTTTCGGACGTATTCCTTGACAGGTTTGACCTCGTGTACATGACCTACCCGGAAAGCTATCCAATTGAAGAGGAAATAACAACAACAAAAGGGAAAAGGATGGATGACATAAAATTCCCGCAGAACCTCCTTAATTACACGATAAGCTTTGTCAGGATGCTAAGGGAGAGCAGCAAGCTCGAGAAGCTTCCAAGCGTCAGGGCAACTCTCGGGCTTTATGAACGAGCCCAGTCAAATGCGCTAATAAAAAGACACAAGGAAGTGCAACTTCAGGATGTAAAGGAAGCCATCATTTCAGTGCTTGCCCACAGGATAGGGCTCAAGCCATCAGCAAGGTTTGCAATCACGCCAGAGGACTTCATAAAGGAAGAACTGGAGGATTTTGAGCTGCAGACAACCCAAAAGGGTGATGGCCGGTAGCAGCAAGCCACAAGAATTCTCAGTAATAGACGAGCTCGAAGGAAAGCTCAAATCAGACCCTGACGAAAAAAGGCTAATGAAAACAATACTGGAAGACGACCAGGGCGAGATAGAGAATGCGCACCTGATCATGGAGTCCATAAACCAGGGAATTGGCGCACTAACGCCAGAACTCATGCTCCAGCAAATAGTCAAGAACTACAAGCTAACAAAACAGCTCTCAGGAGAGACTATCATACGCGCAATGACCGGGCAGGAACCAGACCACGTTGAAAGGAACATCAACATCCCTGAATTCAGGCAGGAAATCAGGGATAAGATAAAACAAAAGCTAGAAGAACTGAGAAAGAACAAGCTCCTGGACTCAGAATACAGGCTAACAGAAAAAGCCATAGAGCTTGCTGCCCTTGTCCTATACACGGAAGAGATTGAAAGCCTGAAATCCAAAGGCTACGGGGAAAAACACCAAAAAAGGGAAACAACACACGGACAGGCTGAAGAAACAATGCCCTACAGAAAAGGAAGCTACAAGGACATAGCAGTAAGAAAAAGCATAAGGAAAGCGACAAAAAGACTCCACAAAGAGGTAAGGCAGGAAGACCTTGAAAGCCTCGAGCGGGAATCAAAAGGCAGGAACACGATAATTTACGCGCTTGACGCATCCGGAAGCATGAAAGGGAAAAAGATTGAGCAGTGCAAAAAGGCAGGCATTGCGCTTGCATACAAGGCCATTGAGGAAAATGACAATGTTGGCATAGCCGTTTTCGGGAAAAAGGTGAGAACAGAGGTAAAGCCGACAAGAGACTTCCATCTGCTCATGCACGAAATAACAAAGATAAGGGCTCTCGAACAGACCGACATTGCGGCAACGGTAAAAAAGGCATCAGAAATGCTCTTTGGCGAACCAGCAGAGACAAGGAAACACCTAATACTGATATCAGACATGGCACCAACAGCAGGCCTGGAACCTGAGAGAGAAACGCTGGAGGCTGTTTCGAATGCAGCCTCGCAAGGAATAACAATCTCAGTCATAGGGATAAGCCCTGAAGAGGAAGGGAAAAAGCTTGCCGAGAAAATAGTGGAGATAGGAAGAGGAAGATTCCTGGTGCCAAAAAACATCAATGACCTTGACGTAGTTGTGCTTGAAGACTACTATGCCACAGTGGCGTGAATCTTAATTGGCAGCGCCGGAGAAGTTACAGAACAGGGTTTCAAAATTTGAACACAACATTCATGAACGCACGTGGCGAACAAGGATATAAAGAAGCTTGCGAACCTGATTTAAAAGCGGCGGCAGCTACAACGATGAAAAAGCAAAAAATAATCAAAAATACAAAATTACGGATACTGGCATTCAGCGACCTGCACGGAAATGAAGCCGCAATGAAGGCACTTGCCAGGAAAGCAAAAAAAGCCGATGTGATAATATGCGCAGGCGACTTTACGGTCTTCGAAAACAACATACTCAGGATAATGCGCATGCTGGATGGGTTTGGAAAGCACGTGCTGCTGGTAAACGGCAACCACGAGGATGAAACGCTGGTAACAGAGATATGCAACAGGCTGAGCAATCTGAAAAACCTGAACAAAAGGATGTTGCTTGATAAAAATTTTCCGAACCTGGTTTTCGTCGGCCACGGAGGGGAAGGATTTGACCTTGTCAGCAGGGACTTTGAGAATTTTGCCAGAAAGGCTATCCCGAGGATTAAAAAGCTCAAAAAAGAAGGCAGAGAAGTCATATTCGTCACACACCAACCCCCCCATAACACAAAACTTGACTACATATGGGCGCATCACGGGAACAAGAGCTACTCAAGGTTTGACAGGGAAGTGCAGCCCCTGCTCCATGTCTGCGGGCACCTGCACGAAACGCAAGGGAAACACGACAGGATAAAAAAAACCCTCATTATCAATCCAGGGCCCAAAGGAGAAGTTATCAAGATAAAAATTTAAAATCATTAATAATTATATAAGTCAAGCTTAAATATCCTCTCTTCCTTTAGACCAGGCATGGGGGCCGGCAGAAAAAGGGATGATGACATCATAGCCGAATTTGAGCTGAACATTGAGATAAGACAGTATCCACGGGAAAAGTCAATCCAGCAGTCACTTTCGGAATTTTCTAGTTAAACGCCTCAGGCGGCCTTCCACGCTGATCCTGCTCCTGCCGCCTGGCTGGAGCCTGTGACTCATACTCCTTAACAATTTTGGCGGCCTCTTCATCCTCAGATTTCGCAGCAGTTTTTGCCTGGGCGCTCCTCTTGAATTTGCCAAGCGGGTTTGGAATGCTGATGCCTCCACCCTTTTTCCTTACCAGGAAGAAGGCTCCAGCAAGAGCAGCCGCAATGACAATTGCAATTACTGCAAACAAAGCCAACTTTTTCCTTCCCTTCGCCTTTGCCGCGGCCTCCCCAGCATCAGCTGCTTCATTCTCAAGAGACTCATTACCTGGAGCATTATCCTGGTTTGGCAAGACCTCTGTTGTCTTGCCAGCTAAGGAATCTGTCTGCTTGAGCACAACTGCAAATATTGACAAGCCTGGAGATGTTGCCTGGAAATACTGGTAAGTGACATCTGAGCGAAGGTAAGTTGTTGTAAGGCTGGTCCAGAGATCGCTAGTGTACCTTTGGAGGACAACATTCTTAACATTTCCATTATTGGCATCGAACCATTTCTTCTCTATCTTAAACTCAACTTTAACCTGCGTGACATCAGAATCTACCAGCCCTGTCTTGTCAATCTTTATGTACTGATAAACCTTGCCCTGCACTGCACGCTTCACCACAGGAGGCTCAGCAAGTGCTGTAACAGTAATGTCTACACCTGTTCTTGGAGTATCAACGGTTATGTCAATACTCTTGAAGCTAATGTCGTCCTTGCCTATAGTCATTGTTGCAATTCCTGCTGGAAGCGAATCCCAGCGCTTCGACACCTTTGTGCCTTCTGATGTTGGAGTGTTGGAGCCTCCCCCGCTTCCACCCCCACTACTGCTTCCCGAACTGCTGCTGCTACTGCTGGAGCTTGAGGGAGTGACAGAGATATTAACATAGTTCAAAGGCGTTACTGAAAGGTTCACATTGCCGCCATCATCAGCGGTCACAATGGCAAAGTGGTAAACGCCATTTGCCAATCCGGTAACGCTTGTCGTGTTTGTTGCAATGCTTTTCACAAAGCCCGTTATGTTAGCAAGGGTTACATTCCCGGAAATGTTAACAGACTGGTTTGCATCAGATTTGTAAACGTAATATGTTATATTAAACCAGTCCGAGCCTCCGCTCACGTCTTGGGTGACATTCCTCCAGTATAACGTGACTGTAGAACCGGAGGTTGTTGCTGTGAGGTTGTCCGGCACTCGCGGAATTACACTGTCATTTACAGTAACATTATTTGCGCCATAGCTGCTTGACAAATTTATCCCGCCCTGCGGGGTCGCATTTTGAAGGTTCCCAGAGGCATCAACTGCTGCGACGAAGTAAAAGTATATAGTGCCGTTAAGCGTTGCGTTGTCAACATATGTCTGAACGCCTTCGCCAACACCTGAAATTGAGGTTATGTTAGTGAAATTTGCAGTGTAATTGGTAAGGTTATTCCAGAACCTGCTGATGTTTGTGACAGACCTGAATATGAGGTAGCTTTCACCAGTCTCGCTAGGCACGTCAGTCCAGTTAATCATCACGTTACCAGACAGCACTGCTGAAACGTTAACAACAGCAGGGGCTGCTGGAGGAGTTGCATCCGAACCGCTTGGGCCTCCTGAACCGTCTGAGAAGTGAGGCAGCTTTACCCAGAGGTAGTTTGTTGTCGTGTTTACAAAGCAGGTTGTATTTGTCAGGTTCGCGCTATCAGCGTCTTTCAGGCATGGCAATCCTCCAGAAGACACATTAAAGAATGACACGTTATAATCTGACCATGCATCCGGAATTGACTGCCCATTCGGAAAGCTGCTGCTGTTCCAGACCATGTTGCCAGTATCGTCAAAAAGCTCCTTGATTGTAAAATTAATCGGTTGGGAATCGTCAATCCTCGAATAGTTGTAAGGCATCCCAACCACTACGACATCGTAGATGTTCGGCGCAACGCTGCCAAACTTAAAAAGCTCCTGGAAGCTTGAACCATTGGTGTCCTTCCTCAAGGCGCTATCGCTTATTGAGGCCTCTGGAGGGCCAGAAGCTATCATGTCAACACCTATGAAATACACCTTAACACCAGTAGTGTTAATTTCAGAAAGAATATTGACCTTGCCTGTTGCCATGACTTTCAAAGGGTTAAAGGCAGCACCATCGAAGTCCTCAGGGAAAAGCCTGCAGCTGTCAACGCTTACATTAAATACATTACACGCACCGCTGTTCCTCAGGAATGTAAGCTTAAAGCTTGAAGCCAGGCTTCCGCTAAATTCTGATTTTGAGCCATCAGGGTTGAACTTCCTTGGCTTGAAAGCATTCATGGTGAGGTGTATTATTCCGTTTGGCTCCCTGGAGGCGTTCGTTATATTAATCTTGAACTTCAATGGCGCATACTGCCTGTTATAAACGAGCAGCGTTGCGTTGCTGTCGTTAAGCATGGGCAGCCTCATAAGGCCCCCACTGAGCTGGTCAACCATGTACCTGAAAGTTGGGAACACTGTCTTATGCCCAACCATGTCAACCTTAAGCTCCAGATGAGCATCCGACAATGGCTGATTATTGGAATCTGTAATGTTAACTGTGACAAAACTTGTGTTGAGGTTCGTGAAGCCGGATACTTCACTATAGTTTCCTGCAAGCCGTTTCAGGGTGACATTATGAATCATATTGCTGGAAACCGTAAAGTTGCTGAAGTATGCGAAATAGTCCCCAGTGCCTGGGCCTGCACTTGTGGAGTTTGCGCCATAAAACTCAAGGATCTGGTAAATGCCACTGCTGGAGCCCATTGTTGAAATGCTATAATTTGCAACATGCTGTTCCCCCCCTGAAGTCTGATTGATGACAGTGCCGCCAGGAATGTTCACATCCGAATTTGGAGGAACCATGCCGGCAATCCCAAGCTTTACCAAGATTTGGGAGACATTTACCGGAGTGGAATTTCCTTCAATGCTGATGTTGCCTGAAATTGTAAACATGTCAAATGACAGGTTTTTGTCAATCGCAATACGGTATTCGGAATTGGAGTAGTTTGAAATGTTCTGCAGCCTGAAAGATTGGGGGGGGAGAGCCGTTGAAAAAGGGTTTTGCTGGCCTTGCTGGTGGGACCTCATCATCATTATCGTGTAATTCTTTGACCTGGGAACAACAACTGATGCATTCCACGCAAGAGTCTGGAAATTTTCAGCCAACGGAAAGCCAAGCGAATCATCAAAGAGGACATAGTTGAAGCTTATATTATTGTAAGGGTTAGCGTCTGTCAAGTTGTAAGCGGTTATGTTCAATGTGGCTGCGGGCTGTAGGTAGATAGTGCTGTTATCGAAGAACGTCAGAAGCGCAATGGCAGGCAGGGGCGGAAGGGAAGGCCCAATTTCCCATGCGTTCCAGCTTGAAACATTATAAGCAACGGTTGTAATTGTATACATGGCGGCGCAACTGCCGCTTGAAATGCCTATACTGAAAGAGCCATTCATTGTTGTAGTCGTGGTGTAATTAACAAACGTCTTTTGCGGCTCTCCAAAATTTGAGAAGGTCATGTTGTAAACAGAAACATTGACCGAAGCATTCCATTGTGTGGCGTTGGTGGTTGCATTGTGGAAACTGCTATTCAGCACAGTGCCGTGAAGGACAAAGCTGCCAGTGCCGCCCTCGCCGCTAAATGGGCAGCCCATGGAGACCTCTCCACCACGCGCAGAAGAACTGAAGTAAATGGCAAAAACAGCTATAAAAGCTGCCAACAAGGCTGTAGATGCTGAAATGCCCATAATCCTGAGCTTACCTGCTCTATCCATAAAAGTCCTCACACCACATTTTAAAAAATAAACTAGTCCTTCGTTTAACCTAAAAGGCAGCCTATTTAAATTTTTCTAAAGATTTTATCAAACTTACGAAAAAAATAAAAAAGAGGCACAATCCCGATATTCATGCAGTTTAAAAGCTTCATCAACGTAATCCTCCTGCCGTTTAAGAAGGCGTATAAATTGCTTGAATTCACTGGCAAAAAAATGGCAACGGCCGTTAACGTAATTCTTCTAACTTTGGTTTACTTCACAGCATTCGCAGCAACTGCTGTTGTTGCAAAGGCATTGCGAAAGAGGTTCCTTGACATAAAAACGGATCAGGAAAGGCAAAGCTACTGGATAGATAGGAAGAAAGAAGACCACAGCAAAAAAGAGAATTACAGGTCTTTTTAAGGGTGCTAAATGAACATTTTGGGAATATCCTGCTTTTACCATGACAGCTCGGCTGCACTGCTGCAGGATGGCAGGGTAACTGCGGCTGCGCAGGAAGAAAGGTGGACGAGGAAAAAGCACGACACCAGATTTCCGGAAAATGCAATAAAGTTTTGCCTGGATGAAGCAGGAATAACTGCAGAAAAGATAGATGCTGTTGGATTCTACGAAAAGCCCCTGCTTAAATTTGAAAGGCTCCTCCACTCCCAGCTTGAGACTTTCCCTAAGTCATACAAGACATTCGTGCAGGCGCTGCCAAGCTGGATAACTGAAAAGCTAAGGGTTCCGGCAATTCTGAGAAAAAAATTCAAGTATAACGGAAAGATTTTCTTTGTTGAGCACCACATGGCTCATGCAGCCAGCGCTTTCCACGTATCCCCCTTCAAAGAAGCGGCAATTTTCACTGCAGACGGCGTTGGAGAATGGACCACAACCAGCCTTGGATACGGAAATGGGAAAGAAGTAACGCTTCTGAAGGAGATACAGTTTCCACACTCATTAGGGCTGCTTTATAGCGCTGCAACAGCATATTTGGGGTTCAAGGTTAACAACGACGAATACAAGGTAATGGGGTTGGCACCATATGGGAAGCCAACCTATGCCGAAGAGTTCAGGAAGATAATTGACGTCAAGAAAGACGGAAGCTACCATCTTGACATGAGATATTTCACCTACCATTATGGCAACCGAATGTTCAACAGGAGATTTGAAGGCAAATTCGGCCCGTCAAGGAAACGGGAAAGCCCAATTGACCAAAGGCACAAGGATTTAGCAGCCTCCATCCAAAAAGTTGTTGAGGAGGTTATTTTCGCAGGAATAAACCACCTTTACGACATCACCAAGACGAAAAACCTGTGCCTGGCAGGGGGCGTTGCCCTAAATTCGGTCGCAAATGGAAAACTGACAAAAAACACCCCCTTCAGGAAAATATACATCCCTCCCGCGCCTTCAGATCCAGGGGCGGCTGTAGGGGCAGCGACAGTGGTTTACCATATGCTCCTCGGAAAGCCAAGGGCTTATTCAATGGACAGGGCAGACCTTGGACCTGGATTCAGCAGGGAACATCTGAGACAGTTCCTGGACGGCAAAGGCATAGCATACGAGGAGCTGGCGGAAAAAGAACTGCTAAAAACAGTTGCAAAGCTAATATTTGAGGACAGTGTAGTTGCATGGTTCCAGGGAAGAATGGAATTTGGCGAGAGGGCGCTTGGAAACAGGAGCATCCTGGCAAACCCGTGCAATCCGAAGATGAAAGACATCCTCAACCTTAAGGTCAAGCATAGGGAGCAGTTCAGGCCTTTCGCACCTGTAATCCCTGCTGAGGATGCAAAAGATTTTTTCGACGTTGATACGGAAGTGCCATTCATGTCATTTGTATACCCTGTAAGGAAGGAAAAAAGGGAAAGGCTTCCGGCAATAACCCATGTAGATGGCACAGGAAGGCTTCAAACCATAAGAAGGGAAGCAAACCAAAAATACTATGACCTGATAAAAGAATTTGAAAAGCTGAGCAAAATACCAATACTTGTCAACACGTCATTCAACATAAGGGGGGAGCCAATAGTCATGACACCTGAACAGGCTTACCGGTGCTTCACCGGCACGGGAATAGATTTCCTTGTAATGAACAATTTCCTAATCAAACGGGATAACAACAAAAAAGACCTGTGGGACAGCGAATCGCTGGCAAAGGATTAAGCCCGGATTTCATTTCAAGGCAAAGTATTAAAAACAATACATGGATGCGGGTAAAGCATGGAAGCCAATCAGGCAGATGAAGACCAAAGGGTAGCTGAAATCCTAAAAAAGGACAAGAGCAACGCCGTATCCAGGCAGTTCTCAATTGTTGGAGATTTCTGGAGTTTCATGAAAGCAAGGAAGAAGTGGTGGCTACTGCCAATAATAATAACACTCCTGCTTGCAGGCGCACTAATCATATTCGGGCAAGCCTCGCCATTGTCCGCGTTTATTTACCCGCTTATTTAGGCCTTTTCCTCTTTCTTTTCCCATGCCTTCGGGATTTAAGAATAAAGAGGAAAACAGCTGCGGAAACTGCACATGCAATCAGGAAAATGCCAAAGGCAATACTCCTTGAAGGGCCCTTTTCAGCTTTTTCAAGTACATGGCCAACTGAAACATTCGACAGGTAACCTGTTGAATTGTAAACCATCGGCGAGCTTGTTTGGTTTTTCCGTTTGACTTCTGCAATAGCAGCCTTACGGCTCTCTCCAGCAATGGCAAATATCGAAAATCCGGGCAAAGTTACCGAGTAATAATTGAAAGAGTCATCACCTGATTCGTATATTGCCGGATACTTTTCCCAGTCGCCCCATAAGTTTCTGAAAAGCGCCACGTCATTCCTGGAAAAGCCATTCTCAGAGAGCCACGAAAGCGCAACCCTGAACTGAACCAAAGCAGAGGAGAAGTTCATTGGCTTCAGGGAGCTTGAAACATTGACATACTGGTAGACTTTCTTTGAAGGAATACCGTCTACTGACGACGAATTCAAAGAGGTTACCTCAATATTCAATGCTGAAATTGAATTCGAGAGCCTGAAGGAAAGCCTTGTGAACGCTATTGCTGACTTGTTAATCCTCATAACAGCCTCCTCGCCAGCATCCAGGTTTGTAAACATGTAAGATGCCCTGGGCAGCGAAACACCAGAAGCCCCCCCGCCTCCACCGCCCCCACCACCGCCACCGCCTGAACTGCCACTTGACTGGACAGAGCTGGTTGAGCAGTCAGTAGCCTTGCTGGCGTCGTTGTCATTGCAATCATCACCAGAACCACAGCC
>CAYUOQ010000005.1:3304-4749 GCA_964446445.1 uncultured Methanosarcinales archaeon | reverse complement strand
GTCAGAATCTGCACACTGCTGACGGGCTGCAGTGAAGCTAACATTAGTTATGTAAAATAATGCGTTGTTCTCAATCAGGCTGCAGGCATAGCCTGAAGCACTGCCCGGGCAGGAAATTAAAGTCTCAGAAGTCCCGTTGCAGCTAAAGCTGATTGAGTCAAGCGATGGCGTTTCATTATCCCTGATACAAACGCTGCCAATTGAGGCGTTAAGGTTGTCCAAAGTTATGTTCTTTGCCTGGCCAGCCTGCATTCGCAAACCACTGATCGAAATTCCACCATAGGGGGAAGTTGAATTCTGGACGTTCACTGTAAAGTTAAGGGGGAGGCTTGAAACGCTAAAGTCCCATGGAAAGCTGGCAAGGGAGCGAGAGCTATTGGAAAGGTTAACAAGAAAACTGCCGGAAAGTGCCCTTGAAAAGTTTGCAGAGCCGTTCACAGAAATGTTAAATGCCGGCTGCTGCAACGTTGATGAATTGATGAATGAAATGTTTCCTAAAACAGCATCTGATTCGTCCGGAATTTCATCATTATCATCATCAGCATCCATTATGTCTGCTACACCATCAGAATCAAAGTCCAGCCGGTCAATAACAGTCACGTTAAAAAAGCCAATGCTGTAACTGCCAAAGTCGGAAACATTAACCTTAAACTGAAATAAGCCCGAATCAGAAAGGTTTGTTCCCCAGCTGAAATTGGCAGAAGAGCGGGTGCTGACATTCAGGTTAAAGCGCAAAGTGTCGTTTATTGTGAAGTTCAAAAGATCATTCTCAGCGTCATCTGCAATAACAGTGAGGTTGGCAAAGCCTGTTTCGTTGATTGTCAGATTTGCAATGGTGTGAAGCGTTGGAGTGTCATTTACAGGGGTTATGTTCACAAAAACAATCTGCGAAGTGCTGGCAAGCCCATCAGAGGCGTTAAGCTCAATGGAAAAAATGCCGGAAAAATTCCCAGCTCCTGAAAGGTTAAATGATATGTTTCCAGTGGTTGAGTTAATCGTGAAATTGACCGTGTTGTTAATGAAATAAGAGATAGTGTCATTGTCAAGATCAGTTGCCACAACGGAAAAGTTAAGAAGGGTATCTTCAGGTGAACTCTGATTTGAAAAAACAGCCCAGGACGGGGCGCGGTTTGTGTCATTCACTACCAAAGTCCAGTTTACAACAGTTGAAATGCCACCATCCGACAGAATGGCAGTTATGTTAAAAGTGCCATTTACAAGCTGGCTTGCCTGAGTAAAATTGCCAGCAAACGTGAAATTTAAATTCCTTGCAGAGGCCTGCAAAGTGCCATTAACATACCAGTCCAAAGTTACCGAATCATGCTCAAAATCATTGTAGCTTATATTGAAAGACTGGTTTAAAGGCTCGGCAGTATTAACTGCCTGTGAAGCTGGAATGAAAGAGTCAACCACAGGAGCTGTGTTGTTTACCTGGACTGTCCTGA
>CAYUOQ010000005.1:0-3294 GCA_964446445.1 uncultured Methanosarcinales archaeon | reverse complement strand
GTCCTGACCTCAGCAGCCCCCCAGTTGCCCGCTGAATCATTCCCCCAGACGCGGTAAGTTACTATCCCTGAGCCTGAAGTGTGGTTCCTTGCCCAGGCAAGCGAGTAGGAACCATTCCGGACCATGCTATAATTCACAATATGCGTGATGTTGTTCCATTCAAGAAGCGCAGAATGAAGAACCTCGCTGCTTGTGATGTTCACGAACACGCCTGTTGATGAGGAATTTGAATTATTGGTAGAGGTTGGGGCAACATAGGTAATGTTTGGAGCATCCCTGTCAAGGTACAGCAATGCATTATAAACATTAATCCGGGCAAACTGAAGCCCGCTACCGCCTGAATCGGTAAGGTTCACGCCAGTTGTGTTCAGCGCAAGGAATGCGTCATAAGGGCTCATGTTAAGCAGCCCCTTGGAAAGTTTCCTAGCCTGGACAAGGAGTGCAATTGCGCCAGAAACGTGAGCGGTGGCCATTGACGTTCCACTAATCGCAATGAATCCGCCAGCAGACCTGACAGAGAAAATGCCGGTGCCTGGGGCAAGCAGGTCAGTAAGCTCATTCCTGTTATAACTGGAAAAGCCATCAGACTTTGTGGTTGAACTGACAGCAGTTGAGTTCTGAACGCAGGCAGGATCACTAATGCCCGAAGTGCTGCCAGCATTGCCGGCTGCAACCACAACAGAAATATTCTTGACAACAGCATCATCAATCGGCCTCCTGAAGGCTGAAGAAGAGTCGCAATAGCTGCTGTAAACAGAGGAAGAGCCCAAGCTCATGCTGATGACAGAGATATTGAACCTTGTGGAATTGTAAACGCACCAGTCAATGCCAGACACAATATCCGAGGAGCTGCACGTTCCCCCATCATTGCACACCTTCAGGGCAAGAATTGAAGCATTTGGCGCAACACCCCCATAAGTGTCATCATTTGAGGCAATGATGCCCGCAACATGGCTTCCATGACCATGGTCATCTATTGGGTCAGAATCATCATGAACAAAATCATATCCACCTGGGACCTTCGCGCAAGCGCCTGCAAGGAAGGAATCTGAAGTGCAGCCTCCAAGCGCAGGATGGTCGTAGCTCACACCAGTGTCCACTACGCACACTCCAATAGCGTTGCCTGTAATGTTGCTGCCATTATAGAAAAGAGACCATGCTTTGGATGCGTTGACAAGCGGAATGGAGCTATCAAGCATGATGGTATAAATCTTATCCTCAAAAACTTCAACGTCCCTGTTCGCCTTAAGCCTTTCAAAGGCGGCCCTTGAAACATTGGCGGCAAAGCCTTCCACAGCGCTAAACCTGTAGGCGGCTGATATTTCCTCTTTAGGGATGGACTGAATGACAGAACGGGAATTTATGGGGATAGACGCAACTCCCAAACCTCCCCTCGCCAAGCTCTTCTGCTGGCTGCTGCCATCCTTAACGAAAACAACAACGCTGACCTTTTCAGAATCCCCGAAGGCCAGAACCTTGCCAAGCAGGGCAAAAGCTACAACGAAAATGACAACCAGAAAAACAAGCCGGGCAAAATAACGTGGCATATGCATAAAGGCGGCTGGGCTACTTCATCGCCTTCTTCCCGCTTCTCCTGCTTCTTATAAACAACCAGCCAGCGACAGGAATCAGCGCAGCCATGAATACAAGGATAAGCGTGTTCCTCTTCGTTGGCTTCACAATATCCACAGGCGGCCTTTCCTCTTCACTCCCACCCTCAGGCACAGCAGGGGCGGGAGGAGGAGTAACAGCAGAAGATGCAGCAACCTTGCTGCCAACTGCAAGTGTTGTTGAGTTAGTTAACCTGATATCCTTGTTAACAGTGTAGCTTAAGTCCCTGGTCTGGCCTTTCTTAACCTCTGAAAAAGACCACTTGACGACTGGATCGGCTTCAAGAATGGCTGGCTTCTCACCGATGAAAGTAACCTGGTCTACATTGCTTGCTGTATCCTTTGGAATTACCTCAATAATTTCAACGTCCTTCAGGTCAGAGTCCTTGGCAGCGACTGAAAGCTTGACAACAGAAACAATAATTGACTCGCCTGTAATCTTGTTGGAAGCCTTGACAACCTCAACAGTCTTTGTAACTGAAACTGAAGTCGAACCGCCGCTTGAGACAGCAGCCTGGATTTGGGCAACTGCCTGCTTTGCCTCCTCAGTCTTGACTACAGCCGCAACCTCTGCCAACGTGCTGGAAACTTTAGCAGGGGCAATTTGAACTTCAACGGTAGCTGGAGCTTCAACAGTCTTAATGTCAACCTTGCCTTGCTCATCGGCCTGCTTGAAAGCATCAGGAAGGACATTCTTCACCATTTCAGTTGTCTGCTCAGATGGAGCTGGCTGCTCTGTTGAGCCGCCTCCGCCGCCACCTCCGCCGCCACCACCGCCTGAACTGCTTCCGCCACCGCCCGTATCTGTGGTAGTTGTGGCAGCTGCAGTGACTGTGAAGTTCATGTTTGTTATCAACGTGACATTATTAATGCTCCCATTGTCATTAACCTGAACCGCAGTTATATTATAAGTGCCTGCAGCCGCAGTTTCAGATGATTGAAATATCTTGTAGCTTAGGTTGAAATCCTTCCCATTGGAGGGAATGGTAAAGTTCCTGCTGACAACCGTTGAACCTGTAACAAGTGTGAAGTTAGCTGCTGTAATGTTATACCGCAGGACGCTGCTTATGTTTATGGTGAAGTTAACGGTCTGCGCAGTCGTTATGCTCGCAGCGCTGAGGCTAAAACCTGGAATGCTGATGCCTCCGCCGCACACCGCGGCCTGGCAGACCCCGCTGCCCCCGGAGGTGTTAACTGCCGTGGAGCCGGAACAGCAGAAGCCGCTTGAGCAGCCATTGCCATAGCTGCACGCCCCATCATTGGCCACAAGGCTTACAGTAATGTTGGTCTGATTAATCAGAAGGTTATTACATGTCTGGGAAGGCCCGGAAATTCCCCATACCTTCAATGTAAGCGCTGTTCCTGATGCGCACTGAAATGATAGTGTGTAATTTTCCGGGGCAAGACCGGCAAGAGACCCAATCGTGAAGGAGGAAGCAAGCGAACTGCCACTAAAAGCCTCAACAACAGCCCCATTTATGGTTGCACCAGTGTTGCCTCCAATGGAAACATTTCCCTTGAAAATGTTCACATCAGCCTGAGCAAGCACAGCCATGGAAAAAAAAGCTGTGAGTGCAAGTGAGAAAAACATTAATCCAATTTTTCGCACGTTTTCCATTCCATTTTTACCCTTTCCCGCGCGCTGCCCTGAGAAGCGATTATCAGCTGTACCGCTAAAGCTCCT
>CAYUOQ010000004.1:11923-20613 GCA_964446445.1 uncultured Methanosarcinales archaeon | reverse complement strand
AAGCGAATGCTTGAGTCCAGAAGTCATATCGCCTTCTGCCAACTTGCCAAGGACGACACCAGCAAAAAAGCCCTGGATCATGGACATCAGCAGGAAGATGCCATCAAGGCTGACCAGCCAGCCCCCAAGGGAAAAGAAAAAACTCACAGGAGAAGAAAAATCAAGCGCGGCATTCAGGTTAAGGCCCCCTGAAATCTGGGAAGTTGTAATACCGCTATCGCCAGACGACCCAAACTTAATCATGTATGGGATAAGAAGGTTTTGGATGACAATCATGACGCCCAGGAAGACGAAGAAGATAATGTAGCTCTGCATAATCTGGGCATGGATGCTAGACTTCCTTTCCTCCTTTATCTTCTTGATTTGCAACAGCGATTCTGTAACTGCAGTCAGGACATCTTCGATGTTCCCCCCTGCCTGCTCAGCCTGGATGACCGTTGCAATGGCACGCCTTATGACTGGATTTTCTGTTTCCTTCCCGAAATTAATGAATGCCTTGTGAAGCGGGATTGACCATTCAATCTGGTTTGCAAGCTTCTTGAGGTAAGGAGTCAAAGTCCCATAGTCGCCTTCAGAAACGTGGACTACCGCCTGGGCCGCAGGCATGCCTGACTTTATAGCCCCAGAAAGGTTCCTCACAAACTCCGGAAAATGAGCCTCAATCTCCTTCTGGCGCTTGTTCTCCCTCACTATATCAAGCAGCTGAGGCAGCAAGGCAACTATTACAACAATGGCCATGAATGGGACGAAGAAAATCTTGCCCTTGAAAAGATAAAAGTCAGCTACCAGCAGAAATGCGGACAATGCCAAGCCTATCTTGTGTCGCATTTCAAAATGAAGCCTTACCATGAACAAAACACTCTGCTGACCAGTTTAATTAATTTTCTATATCGCCATATACTTGGATTAAATCGCAAGATTTAAATAAAATTAGAGTTAAACCAACTTTATGACAGAGACAGTGACGATATCCAAGAAGGAATATGAAAAGCTGAAGGCAAAATCGCAAGCAGATGATGATTTGCTTCTTAAGCTTGTAAGGGGGCTGGAAGATATCCGGGCTGGGAGAGTAAAGCCTTGGAAAAAAACTAGGGCTTGAATAGCCTCTTGGTTTCTTCCCTATAAAACGGGATAAGCTTTTTAACTTTCTCAATTGTTGCCTCTTGATCTTTCTTTTCGCTCATTGCAATAACAAAAACGACAAGGCAACTCTCATAGATAAGATAATAAATCCTGTATTTGTCTATTTTCTTCTCCCTGAAGAAATCATAGCCGAGAGGCTTGCCTGTGAAAGGCTTTTCCTTAATCTGCTCAATTGCCTTATCAAACCTTACCTTAACACTGTTGTCAAGTTTGCTGAAATCCTTATCAAACTCCTCAGTTGTTAACACTTTGAACATTGAAACAATCTAGCATAAAGGCAGTTTAATTAATTTTCTATATGGTGCGTTTGCAGCCTTCAAACATCAGGCTGCGTGAACTGCAGGAACAGGATGAACCCAATGTTAAGCAGGGGTATTATCGCATAAGCTCCAACTGCCATTACAACATCAACGCCAATCCCGCCAAGCGTCCCGCCAAGCAGGTTAACCATTGCCATTGCAGAAACGAAGAAAAGCGGGGCTGCAATCAAAAGGCCAGTATAAATGTCAGAGTATGTGCTTACAGTTTCATTGTAGCGCTGCCTTTCAAGGTTGTACGTCAATGTAGCCTGGTCGGCTTCCTGCCTCAGGTATCTATCAAGGTCACCGCCCGTCTCAATCGTGCTCACCATGCCTTCAAGGAACTCCTTAAATGGAGGGCTTGGAGTCGTTGCCCCAACAGTCCTTAATGCTGTCAACAGGTCATACCCAAAGATGTTTATGAAGTCAACTATTTTCTTGAGCTCAGTTCCAATCTCACTGTACTCTCTTGATGCCGCTATAAGCTCAAACATTGAAACCGGAGGAACGCCGGATGTTGCAACAGCAGCCATGTGGTTTATTGCAAACGGCATGTTTGTCATTATCTTCCTCTTCCTGTCCTTTATGCGCATGAATGGGTAAGCATAAAAAATTGTTGCCGACGCAAATCCTGCCAGCATGCTAAAGATGACAGACCTCAGCAGTATCTGGTAAATTGGGTAGCCTACAACAAAGAAAAACAAGGTAAGCATGAAAAACGAGCATGCAGAAACGAACATGGTTGACAGTATCATTATGTTAACGTAAGTATTTGAAAGCACCTTAACGTTCGCTGCCCGAAGGCCGTTATACAGGAAGCCAAAGAATTCAGGGAAGGTGTCAACAAGGAAAAGGCTGATTTTCCTTACAGTTATATTGGCAATCAACCCAACCGAGCTTCCCTGATAAACTTCAGGCCTTTCAACCTCGAGGATTTTCTTTACACGCCGCGCCTCCTGCGCAAGCAATGTAGTGTCAAATCCTGAAAGCCTCTCTTCCTCGTAAATCTTGCGACGCATCTCCTTTAGCTTCTTGACATGGATTGGGATTGCAGTTGTCTGGCCAAGGATAGGCTCCTGCTTTGACCTGAACTTTTCAGTGACCTCGCCAAGAAGGCCTTTTATTGAGAACCATCCAAAAGCAAGTCCTGCAGGCTCTTTCTTTTCAAGCACAGGTGCTGCCTCGGTCACCTTGGCCCGCTTCTCCATGGCAACTATCTCCTCAACAAAAATTCCCTCCTTCTTCTTCTGCGAGCTGAAAACACCTTTAAGAGCGGAAAAAACAGAGGCCTTCTGCGGGGCAAAAGAGGCGGACTTTGGCTTCGGAAGCTTTGAGGGCATTTTCGCCTCGACTGGCTTGTAAAATTCAGGCGCCTTGGATTTTGGCTTGAACGCCACTCTCTTGGCTGACTTTAAAACGCCAACTGGAATGGCAACAACTGCGCGCGCAAGGAAAAGCATTGGCTTGAATGGGTTCGGGATGGAATGTTTTTTCTTGACAGCCGCTGCTTTTTGTAATGGCCGAGGCTCAAAAAGGACAGGCTGAGGCTCGACAAGCACAGGCTGAGGCTTAACCTTCTGTGTGAGCCTTGACTTCAAGCCTTTTTCCTCTGACTCCTCAAGCTCTTTTGCAATTTCCTCAATCTTTGGAATTACCTGCTCAAGCCTGCTTGCCTTCAGGGGCTTTTCGAGCTCCTTAACCTGGTCAATCTTCTCCTTGCCAACATTTCTAGCCTCAAAAAGCGTTTTCAGCCTTTGGATTTCATTATCAATGTTAAAGACTTCAACGTGCGAAGCTGCAGCAACAGGCACGCTTGACGGAGAAGAACTGCCGTTTGCAGTTGCTTTTGTTTCCTTCTGAAATGGCGGTTTATTGCCTTTAAGAACAATAGAGCTTGCTGAGTTGTCATCCTGGACAAGGGCGATGGCCTGCAGGATTATGAATTCAACCTTCTTTGTCAAGGAGTAGATGCAGGCCGCGTAATATGAGACCCATTCATCCCTGGACCGGCCATGCAGCAGGGAATTGAGCTTCTCCTCATAGCTAAGATAGGAAAGCTTTCCCAAATCGTACTCCTTTTCAAGCTTCTTCAAGCTATCAAAGAAAGATTTTTTTTGGCCAAAATTTACCTGCAGCTCATTCACAAGGTCATTAACTTCTCCAAGAAGCTGCTGGGCGTTCCTTGCAGTCATCTGCTATCCCTTGATTCCTTTTGAACCTGCTGGATCAGCCTCCTTGAACTGGCAAGCTCGGAAAGGATTTCATTCTTAATGACCCTCATTTCCTGCTGCAGGCCCAGTAGTTCCGGCTCTGTTTTTGGCTCAGAATTTGCATGTTTCCCATAAAGCGATATCAGGGCAGATGCCCTTGAAATGTGCTCCTTCAATTCACCAAAAGGTATTTCAGCTCCCAAAGCTTTCCCAATTGCCATTTTCCCGAAGTATCAACCAAGGTTGAAAGTCTTTATGACCTCATCAGGGTCCTTGTAATACTCATTTACAACCTTTGTAACATCGCGATAGTTAGTCATGTTCCGCTCAAGCATTTTGGACAGCAGCAGTCCACGAACCTTAATCTCGTTCTCTAGCTGGGGAATTGTCATGCCAGTCCTCTTGCTAATGATTGAAAGGATATGCGAATTTCCATTATATACAAACTTGTCTTCAATCTGGTTCCATTCGAAAAGGGTATTGGAATCAACAGTCCCAACCTGCTGCTTGACCTCAATGACCTCCTTGACATCCCTGACCCTCCTCAAGTTCCTTCTTGGGTCCTTGATGTGGATAACGCTGCAAACAATATCAAGGCTGTCAACAAGGGAAGCTGGAAGGTTTATTGGAGGCGTCTCAAGCCTCCTCACCAGTGTCTCAACCGATGCAGCGTGGAAAGTGCTGAAACTTGGGTGACCGCTTGCCATGCCCTGGAAAAGGACATAGGTTTCCTTGCCCCTTACCTCACCAACCACAACATAATCAGGATTCTGCCTGAAAGTCTCCCTCAAAAGGTCAAAAAGGCTAATCTCCCCATACTGCTTTCCAAGCAGGTTTGGAATGCCAAAACCAACCCTTGCCACAGCAGGAATCCAGTTCTCATGCGCAAGGTTAAGCTCCCTGGTATCCTCAATCGAGACTATCCTCGCCTCGGGGGGCACAAATTGGAGTATTGAGTTCAGGAAAGTTGTCTTTCCAGAGGCTGTCTCACCAATGGAAATTATGTTGAACTTGTGCTCAACGGCAAGCCAGAGGAACCCAAACATTTCAGGGCTTGCTGTCTTATAGCCGAGAAGATGGACCGGGGTCAATGGGTCCTTCGTGAACTTCCTGATCGTGAAGGTAGGGCCATGGGTGGTAACGTCACTCGTATAGGTTGCATTTACACGAGACCCGTCAGGAAGAGAGCCATCAAGCAATGGCTTTGCAAAACTCACATACCTGCCTGTCTTCTGTGCCAGCTTTTCAACAAAGTCAACCAGTCTCTTTGCATCTGAAAAGACAACATTGGTCCTCATGTTTTGGTAGCGCCTGTGGACAATGTAAATTGGCGTTTCAGAGCCGTTGCACTCAATGTCTTCAATATAAAAATCATGCATCATGGGCTCGATTTCGTTAAGGCCAACAAAATCCCTGTAAATGTAATACATTATCTTGAGGTAAGACGGCCTGGAAACCTTTGCACCAAGCTCGGCAAGGATGGATTGGACATTCTTCTCAAGGTACTTGATTATAAGCTCAGACTTGGAAGCGTAAGCGTAGCTAATGTTTATCATTTCCTCAAGGCCCAGCTGGATAAGCTTCAAAAGCTCCTTTTCAGTATCCGTAAGAAGGACTTCCTCAACAGAGTACAAAAGCTCCTTTGCCGTGTTGTCCCAATAAATGTGAGCAAAGGCGTACGGAGGAAGCAGCGGGTAACGAATGTTTATCTTTTCCTTCACGCTTATGTCAGGCAGTTTGACAAACCTTGGCCGAAGGTCAATGAAAAATTCAGGAGCTGTTGGATTCCCCTCTGTGATGGCTGGAGCCGAAGGAACAGGGGCTTGCAAATTTGCTGCAACCGCCTCATCAGCCTTCAGCTCTACAACATCAGAAACTGCCTCAGCCATTTTTCACCATCTTTTACAGCTAATGCTACCAGCACTAGTACCTAAATTGCTTAGTTGTTGATATTTGTATACTGCCATATATAAAGGTTACTGCCACCTTGCAATTGTAAGAAGAAGATTGCCAAGGAATGTGAATATGACAAGATTGAATAATGTGTTGACAATCAGGTAATATATGCCTTTAAGCCTTGCCTCAATATCACCCGACATCTGATAGATTGGCTGGCAAAGAACATTGAAAATGCCAACGGCTACCATGCCAAGCGCAACTACGCTTAGAGGGCTTGCCAGGAGGCCGGCAGGGTTCCCAAGGTAAAAGGCGGCAGCGCCTGCAAAAGCCCGTGCAATTGCATAAAAAAGTGTAAAGGCATCGATGCCTGAGCTAATGATTTCAGAAGCAAAAGTTGTCAGAACGCCAAACAGGATGCCAATCAACGGCCCATACGCTGCCCCGCAAATAACAGTCCCAACTGTAACAAGCTCAATGGCAGAAGGCACTCTTATAGTCCTCTTGTATATTGTCGAGTAAGAAGCGGCCAATGCAAGGATGGAGACAAGAATGGCGTCCTTAAGGTTCCTTCCAAAAATTGCAAGGATAACAATTACCGCAAGGGCGATCAGAACAAACTTGGGCCTTATGACCTGCTTCAAGTTGGCTAAAAGCACAAAGAACTGGCTTCTAAGGACGGATAAATAACTGCCCGCTGACCTAGGGAAGCCAACCATTGAAGCACGAGGCATATGCTCTTTTTTAAAATTTTCCCATCCGCCAGGAAAGCTGGATTGAGTCACTTCACCTTGAAATTCTCGATTGCAGCCCTGATGAAGTCTGACTTGCTGTCCAGTGTCAATACCAAGTCATACTGGTAAATAGTTGAATTGATAAACGCCTTAAGGGAGGCTGATGCGAGGCCTGTCCCGGTTTGCTGCAGCTCGGTGTAGCCCGTGCCATTTGTCGAACTGGAATTCTGGTTAATGAACATCGTGAATACGCCTGTCGTCTGAGCGCCAGTATCCTTGAATTGGATGTGGTTAATCAATGAGGAGGTGTTTATCGAGGTCAGGTTGTCCTTGCTTCCGAACTTTGTAAAGTTTACCAGTATCCGGGAATTTTGCAGGATGTGGAAGCTACCCGCATCTTCGGAAGAGACATCAACATCCGAGGCAATCACAAGATTTCCAAGTTCAACCCTTGTGTGCGGCTCGAGGATTTTTGAATTGGTCTCTATCTTCCACCTAAGCTTGCCATCCTCAACCTTAACAGTTCCGTCTGAAACTTCAAGGGGAATCACCCTTTGCGAACCCTGGCCCTCCTTGGCAACATCCTGAATCTGCTGGTCAAGGGCAGTAAAGGTATTCCTTGCCAGGTTCACATTGCTCCTCTCCTGGAGGCCCTTTATCATTGGGACGCCAGCCTCTATGACAATAGTAAGGACCACAACACCTATCAAAACGTAAATGACTGCTGAAATCCAAATTGCAGCCTTCTTCTGAAGGGCTCTCATTTTCCAGCACACCCGCCATCTGCGCTGCATGTCATTGCATAAATGCTGCACGAATCCGGGTAAAGGGTGAAATTATCAACAACCTTCACAGGCACATTAACCCCTCTCGTGAAACCAACTGGCAAGTCAAGGGCAAAAGTCTGCCTATGCTGGTCATAGCCTGTTACTGTTATGTTATGGATGTCTTCACTTGAAGACTTTTCATTTTCCATTTCAAACTGAAGCTCCTCGCTGCCAGCAATCACATTGCTTACACGATAAAGGTAGCCAACGCACTTAATGCTTGGCTTGACATCCATATCGCTGCCATCCTTGGACACCTTGAACAGGTTTATGCTTTGGCTGATTATGAAGAACATCAGCATTATGCCAACTACCAGCAGAATCAGTGAAATCGCTTTCTTGCCAGTAAGCGCCCCAACCTTTCCATTTGACATATTTTACAGCCTAGGGAATCATGTGGAGGAGCAGTTCCTTATCTCTGAAGCGCTCTTCTCCAGCGGGCTTCCGCCACAGGGGGTTATTGAGCCACCAACTGATATCTTTGGCACAATCCTGACCTGCTTGACTTTGCCATATGTCGTGTAGGAGTAAGTCAGGTTAATGAATGCGCCTCCACCAGCTGGAATGGTGGTGTTAATCGTATCATTGTTGTATGTATTCAGCTCTCCCTGGACAACCATCGTGAAGCCCTTTATCTCATTAGCCTCATCATTGTTATCAACCCTTATCTCAAGGTAGCCTGCAGTTCCTGCCCCGCCATAGCAAAGCTGGGGAGTGCTATCTATTGATGATATTTCAACATTAATCTTGCTGCAGGGTATCTTTGTATTTGTGCTCTTATCCACCTCATTAGTCTGGGCCTGCACAAATCCCCTGCCCCAATTCATAACCACAGCACCAAGGGCCACGGTAAATGCAATGAGCAGAACAGTGGCAATAAGCGGAGAAACACCGCGCTTATCATTCCTTGACAGTAAGCTCTTCATCGAAAATCACCTTCTCCTCTTGTTACGAGCCACAACCGGCTGCACTTTTTTACCGCCATAATCCGCTATCAGTGCATTCAGCTTGCGCTCCTCTCCGGCCATTGTCAGCATGTATGGAACAAGGCCTACAGCCAAAACTCCAAAGCTCATGACAATAATAATGTTAAGGTATCTTGCGTCAAGATACTTGTTAATGAACCCGATAATGCCGACAATCAGGAATGCGAAGTAAACCAGCAAAGACTTGTCAAGCAGCAAAAGGGACTTTTCCCTGTTAAGCTTGGATTTTTCAATCTCAAGGGAAAGCAGCACGTTTTCATTAATACGGGACTTCTTCGCTATGTGTAAACACCTCTCCTCTTTTTTAGTTGCAAAAGCCGATGCTTTCAAGGTCTATCTTCCTGCTCTGGCATACGACCCTTTTGCCACCAACCAGGATTGTGGGCATAACCTCTGCCCTTTTAAGCACTCCCTGCTTCACAATCACAATGTTTTTTGGCTTTTCGGGGACAAGGGTTACATTCTTGTCTCCAAACTGGGGATTATTATATATGTCAAAGCCCCTTGCTATAACACCATCAATTTTGCGATTATTGTTATTTGTGACGTTCATATTTAAAGTTTGCGTATCCTGACAGTACCCGGTAACCGAAAG
>CAYUOQ010000004.1:4049-11913 GCA_964446445.1 uncultured Methanosarcinales archaeon | reverse complement strand
CAGTGCTTACTGTCCTGTCCCTGGACCATTGCATGATAGCAGTTCCAATTACAACTGCAAGGCCCGTAATCATGACCCACGAAATCCATTGCGAAATACCCTTCTTTGAAAACAACACCATCACCCCGACACAAAAATTCTCCTTGCAAGCTTATCTGACGTCTGAAAATAACCTTTTAGCTCAAAATCAGCAGATGAAAAATAGAATGTGTAAGAAAGCCCAAAAAGGGCAACCGAGGTTGTGCCTGCCGTGACAATCACATCCGAGCTTGAAGGCACAATGTAGCTTGCATTTGAGACTGTAATGTTAACTGAGCCATTAAGCCTGTTTCCAACCGTAAGCAGACTGCCCTGCTTTAGCAGGAAAAGCAGCCTGAAGCCAGGCTCTGAGGACCGCGCATATGCAAGGTAGTTATCAGTGAAACCTGAGAATCTTGAAGAAACATTTGCCTCCTCGTAAATTGCGCTGTTAATGACAGCTGCGCCCTCTGTCATGAAGCCGCCATGAAGGAGCTTGAAATTATCCTGAGGCTTCCTTATGGGAACATCCTGCCTTGAAAGGCCAAACGCATACGTGATGAGCAGCAGAGCTATAAGTATGTAAAACTGGCCTTTCTTTGAACTGAAAAGCCTGATCTTCATAGTTCACCCACACTCAGGTCCAGCAAGTTATAACCAGCTCCAACATCATTGCACCCTCACTTCCAGCCTCGTCTTGTTCAGGCTGTTGTCATAGCCCTTGTTCTCAATTATCAGGTTGTACCTGCCTGCGGTAAGGGTTTTGTTGCCTGAAAGCGCAATGTCACTATACTCCAGGTCAGTATAAATGACGAATGTGTTCAGGTCAATCGCGTAGCCAAAGCTTGGGTTTATTGCATCCAGGAACTTCCGCTCCTTGAGGAGGCCCTCTACCCTCTCAACATTTCCAGAAGCCCGGGTCACAAATATAAATGCAGTCCCATCCTTCGCATTGCTGGTGAGGTTGAGGGCTGAGCCCGTTGAAGTCGTGAATATGTTCTTGCTGTCACTGGCTATGCCGAGCGTGAAGTTCCCGCCAACCATGTAAATCAGCCTGTCGCCTGTATTTGCATTCATGCCGGACTGGACATACTGGACAGTAAACATAAGGGCCTGGACATTCAATGTTGACGTTGCAGTTGCCGAACCAACCTGCAATTGCATTGTATACGAGCCATTCGTGACCGGGGCGTCAAACACAAGCGTATAATTGCCAGCGCCATTATCGTAAATTGAAGTGTCAACAGCCTCCCCGTTTAGCTTGAGGGAGAAAGCGGAAGGCACAAGCTCGCCAAGCCCCTGGCCTGCTGAAGTAGTCACAATGGCATCAGTCCTGACAACGTCACTTGTAAAGACCGAAGGCGACTGCAAAGTTATTGCAGATGCTGTTGAAGTAGTGCTCACTGTGAATGACAAAGTCGCGGAGCCGGTATTCAGCATGTCATCCTTGCACTGCGCATTGAAAGTCCTCAAGCCAGTCCCAGTGTCAACCTTTGCCTCATGGTAAGTGCTGTTCGTGAAGCTGAAGTTAGTAAACTGGTCTGAACCTTCACGGTAGGAGCATGTCGCCCTTTCATTGGTCTTCAAAGCCAAGACAACAGACTGCGATGCAACAACGCCGGATGAAGATGGCTTGCTGAAGGTTATGTTAGGAGCTGTAGTGTCAATCACGGCAGTTGACAAGCTGCTCCAACTGCTGTTGACGCCAGCAAGGTTCTTCGAATGCACCCTCGCAAAGTAAGTCGCATCAGATGTCAAACCTGTAACTGTCCTGTTCGTCACGTTGCCAACCCACTGGTAGAACTCCGGGCTGCTGAAATCAGAATTGTTGTCAACCTCCAAGCTGTAATTGCCAACCCCGGAATCAGCATCAGTGCTTTGCGTCCAGTTGAAGGTTGCTGAACTAACATTTGTGTATTGGGAAGTCTGATTCATCTGCGGAGTTGATGGAGCTGAGGTATCAACCAGCAAAGTGTAATTGGCAACCTCCCCCACGTTCCCTGCATTGTCCCTTGCCTTGACATGGAAATACAGCCTGCCATCGCCAACCGTGTAAGTCTTGTCCCAGATGTTATCCTGCTTCGCATCCCTGATTTCAACCTTTATCCCGTATTCAGCTGTTGAGCTGGTGTTGCTGCAGCCAAGGGACTCATGGCACTGGTAACTCTGGGTTGAACTGTCAACAGTGCTGTTGGATACTGCCAAAAGCAGGTTGTGATGATTACCATCATCGGCTAAATCACCTGCAACAGCCACGAAGAAGCTTGAGCCAGTTACGGAAGTTGACATCGGAACCTCAATAACATAGCTTGAAGCATCGATTAATGAACTTACGTATTTAATGTCCTGTGCTGTGTCTACAACAAGGCTGATGTTGCTGCCATTCATCCCAAATAAAGTCGGGACTGACGGGATAACGTAAACACGATAGCCCATTGAATCAGGACTTTCAGTTGAAGCCTCTGAAAGCTGCAAAGTAACCCTGATTACATCGTCAGCAGAAACATTGCTGTTCACCTGAACGAAGACTGCAGAGGCATTGCCCGTGTTGTTGAACTTAAGCAAGGTTGACTTTCCATCATTCTGCTGGGTTGCGAGCAGAACATGCTCATTATCAGCCTCAGGCACATTGTCGGGAACTGTTGTTGAATTCGTGTCCAATAAGTAGCTGTAATAGGCAATCCCGGACAAGGCATCAACAGAAGACCAGTTGAACTTGACAACATTGCCGGAACTCCAGGTATTCTGGGCCGTGGTTGCATTTACAACAGGCGCTGAAGGAGCCATTGTGTCAACGGTGATGCCGTCAGACGTTGCGTTGCTGCTCCTGATGCCTGCCGTGTTAATAGCCCTGACCTCAAAAGTGTAATTTGTCCCATTGCTCAGGTTAAGGCCGTAAACAGTCACCTCAGTCAAAGTGCCAACGAGCTGCCATGTATCATTCAGGTGCCTGGAGAAGTTGTCAAAGCCAATCCTGTATTCCCATTCAAGCGGGATGTGCATCAAATCGTTTTCGTAATCAGTTGAGTTCCACCTGGCGTGCAGCGAGCTGTCAATGCCCGTGTAAGTTCCATCGTCAACAATTGTCGGCCTGTTAGGCGGGCTAAGGTCAATGCCAGCTGCGGAAACATTAAAGTAAATGCTGTCATTTGTCCTGTTGACATTGCCGGCCAAATCGCGAACCTCAACTAAAACGGTCTTGTTGCCAGCCCCATCGGAAAGCAGCCAGCTCCTTGAAGACTGGCAGCCTTCCCAGCCAGTAAAGGCCTGGTCTTCATTGGCAAACCTGCATGTTGAAACGCCAGCAAGCGAATCATTTGCTGAAACAGAAAGGGTCACTGACCTGCTGTACGCGTATTCTGTGCTTGCATTGGCAAAACCTGCAGGGCTCAGGCCAAAGATAACGATTGAAGCATTTGGCGCAGTAAGGTCAATAAGGATATTCCTTGTCTCAGTTTGCGCAGACGCTCCAGAAGAGTCAACCGCATAAGCATAGAAAGACTGGTTGCCTTCCTGCAGGCTGCTGAAGTTCCCAAACAATCCAGCATTTGCATTGAAAGATGCGTTAACCTCCTCAGGAGACAAAGCGCGGTTCCAAATCCTCAGCTCATCAAGAGAGCCGTTAAAACGCCAGCTGCCATATCCGTAGTCAGAGTTGGGAGTTGCAAAGTAAGCCCTTCCAAGATACAAAGACTCACCAGTCATATTAATAGGCGCCAAAGATCGCCTTGATGAATTCGCATACACGCCATTAATGAACAACGAAGCGTTTGAACCGTTGTAAACACCAGCTACATGGACCCACGTGCGCTCAGAGATGTGCACTGCCCCAGTCCAGGCTGTCGGAGCTAATGAGACATTGTTTACAAAAAAGTTGAGATCACTGTCATTCTGATATCCAAACCAGAATGACGCTGTTGCTGATTTAGTATAATTGCCTTTTGAGAGGAAAATCGTGGAAAAGTTACCAGGCGCTATCCCATAAAACCAAAATTCAACTGTAACAGCATTTGTCAGGTTCATCTTCTGGCCAAAACTGATATTCACATAATTGCTCTGGCCGTCAAAGGACAATGCCCTGCCCCTTACACCAGGAACCCACAGGGCATCACTTGTCAGGTTTGTAATATTTCCATGCAAAGAGTTGCCACTTGAGTCAGTTGCATTTGAACCTGAACCATCATCAAACTTGTAATAGGCAACGAGCGAACTATTCCAGTTAATAAACGCTGAAACACCCTGCTGCGCCCCAACAGTAACATTCACGCCAACATTACTTGAATTCAAAGATGACTTGTCAGAAGGAGTCGGGTGAACAAAGCCAACACTAACGCCAGCAGCCTGCAGGTAAATGCTGCTGTTAGACTCCTTAACGTTTCCTGCATTGTCCCTAGCCTGGAACACAACAGTCTTATTCCCATCAAGTAGCGAAAGCTGCCAAACCTTAGAGCTTATGCACGACTCCCAATCAGAAAACTGCCTGTTCTCATTAGACAACCGGCACCTGTCAATGCCATTTGAATCGTTAAACAGCATCCCAAGGGAAACAAGCCTCTGGGCCGTGAACAGGTCACCGCCATTGATTATTATTGTCGCGTTGGGAGGCGTATTATCCAGCGTTATGTTAACTGCAGGCCTGAAGATGTTCGCGGCAGAGTCATTAACCTCTGCAACAATCTGCTTAAGCCCATCACTAATGTTGTTCAGCATGCTTATTGAATAGATTGCGGAATAGGTTGCATCATCAACAACAATATCGCCGTTAAGGCCGGAATCATTAAGCATCAAATTTCCTGACGTGTTGTCAAGCCTGCCCATTTCGGTAGCGTTGATGGAAACATTCAGGTTTGTAGAGCTCCCTGCAAACGTGAACAGGATTGAACTTCCATTGTTGACTATTGAGTCATTGACTGCAAGAGTACCGAAGATTTCGCTTGGCGGAGCGCCGGTAATCACTGTAACGTTAACCTCATTGCTCGCAGCGCTCTCCCTGCCTGAAGTGTCAACTGCCGTGACCTTGTAGAACCACAAGCCATCAACAACAGTGTCTGTTACGGCAGTGCCTGTAGTGTTTTTAACAAGCAGGCTCGGCAGCAGGATAAAGCTCACATTGTTGCTCCTGTAAACGTTATAATAAGCAACGTCATTGCTGGAGCTTGCTGTCCAGTTAACCGGGATGACATTGCTGTTCCGGAATTTCTGCAGGTCAGTCACAACAACAGCTGAAGGAGCTGTATTGTCAACCCTTATGCCCAGCTCAGTGCCATTGCTGATGTAATTGCCATTGACATCGTAAGAGACTGCTGACAGGTTATATAGACCATCCACAAAGGCTGTTGTGTTCCACTTCACAGTCCAGCCATCAGCCGGGCTGCTGTCATTCATGAAGCCAAGGCTGCCATTAGTGCTGAAGTTTGTGCTCTGGTTGAAGACCTTGAACAGCACAAAGAATGCAGCGTCAGGAGCAATCGTGGTAACTGTAAAGTTACCTGAAACCATAGAGCCGGCTTTCGGGCTGATGATTGTAGTTGCAGCAGCCACATTATCGATGGTGAAATCATTAGTCTCCGAAGCTGATGACAAGCCAGCATTATCCGTTGCATTAGCCCTTACCCTGTATGTTGCAGCATTTACGACTGACTTGGTATCCCAGGTAATGTTCCAGCCACTGGCAGAGCCCGGGTCAGTTCCAATCACATACCAGTTAGTCCCTGAGTCAGGGCTGTACTCAAACACCACCTGAACAGTATCAGAGCTGCTGGACGCACTAACCATCTGCACACCCCTTACCTGTGTGCCGGCAACAGGAGCAACAATGGAAACAACAGGGGCTGCGTTGTCAATTTCGAGATTCGAGACCGTAAAGTTTGCAGTCTGGTTGGACAAGTCAGTTGCGTTAATGAACAGCCTGCTGCCATTACATTCCCCAACAGTCGCGCAGTTGAATGACGTGTCCCACAAGAAGTCCCAGCCGTCAGCCCTGCTGGAGTCAGTCCTCAGGAAGGCAAAGCCTGAGCCAGTCCCGTTGTCAACGTGGAAGTCAAGCCTGACAGTATCTGAAGATGGGGAAACGAGAACGCTGTAATTGCCGCTTATTGTTGAATTGCTCCTCGGGCTGATAACAGTCACAACAGGCTTGAAGTTATCAACAACAACTGAAACGATGTTGCTGTAGCCAACATTCCCGGCAGAATCATTATTCCTGACCTGCAAAGTGTGCGTGCCATCAGCAAACGAATTGGTGTTCCAGGTGTAATTTGTAGAATTGGTGATGTTCATCCAACCCCTTCCGTCAAAGCTTAACTCTGAATCAGCAGAGGCATTGCCAGTCCAGTTAATCAGGGCTGAGCCTGAAACATAGCTGCCGCCAATCGGGGCAACAATTGTAATGACAGGGGCATTGTTATCTATTGTAAAGTCCGCAGTGTTCTGGGCAATGGTGGACAGGCCAGCATAGTCTGAAAGGTTAACTCTCACCCTGTAAGTTGATGCGTCACCGAACGCTGGGGTGTACCATGCGAAAGTCCAGCCTAAAATCGGGCTGAAATCAATCCCAACAGGCTGCCAGTTAACCCCTGAATCGTTGCTGTATTCAAAGACAGCCTGCTTCACGTCAGAACTGCCAGTTGCATTTATTATGACAGTCCCCTTATAAGTAGCGCCATTTGCAGGCGTGAACAAAGTTGCAGTTGGAGCAGTATTGTCAAACCTGAGGCCGGCAACCTTTGCAGTGTCAAACATCCTGTTAAATGTGTCAGTTGCGTTCACTCCCAGCTCCCAAGCGCCATCAGCGTAAAGCGACGTATCAAGCGTAAAGTTCCAGCCATCAGCGGGAGAGGAATCGTTGTATACGCCAAATGAATGAGTGCCATTATTAATCCAGAATGAAAGATTAACCGTGTTGTCTGGCGCAGTTGCCATGACTGTAACAGGCACCCCGCCTATGAGCACCTGGTTATCTTCAGGGCGGATAAAAGTGACAACACCGGGCACATTATCAACAATCACAAGCAGAGACTCAGAGTAACCAATGTTGCCGGCAGGGTCAGTATCCCGTATCCTTACGCTGTGCAAGCCTTCAGCAACAGAGGTATTAGTTGTATTCCACAAGTAGTATGAATTTGTTGTCGTATTGCTCCAGTTTCCACCATCAATGCTGACCTGAGGCTGCGCGCTCTCAGCTCCGGTAAACGAAACATTGACAGTGCCGTTGACCGGGGTATAAGGCTGCGGGTTCGTTATTGACATAAGCGGGACGGTAGTATCAAGGATTATGGTGTCATTGCTGACATTAAAGTTGCCAGCATTGTCCTTGACCTCGTAGAATACGGTCTTGGTCCCTCCACCGGATGTGGTAGTCCACACCTTCAACGCCTGGCAACTCTCATAGTTCGAGGTCAATGGGTCAAAGTTGCTGTAACGGCACTCCTTCACACCGGAGGTGGCGTCACTGAAGCTAAGGTTCAAAGCAACTGTCCTTGAAATCGTAAAAGTATCACCATCATTTATCAAAATCGTTCCTTTTGGAGGGGTATTATCAAGGCTGATTGTATCTGAAGGCGCAAGGCTATTGCCCGCTTCATCCGTAACCAGCCCAATTATTGTCTTTATGCCGTCAGAAATGTTGTTTTCACGCGTCACATTATACCTTGCAGTGTAAATGGCATCGCCGGCAACAGCATCCCCGCTCAAGCCTGTATCAAGCAGGCTAATCTGGTTGCTCGCCTCAATATCATCAATCAAGGCGCTGAAAGGCGAACTGGTTGTAACATTAAACATCAAGTACCTGACAGCAGACCTGTTAAGCACTGGCATTGAAGAGATGTCTATCACCTTCTGCTCCCAA
>CAYUOQ010000004.1:0-4039 GCA_964446445.1 uncultured Methanosarcinales archaeon | reverse complement strand
TTCCCAAAGGTTGGCGTTTCCAACCTTAATTGTAAAGTTAAAGTCGCCGTAGTTGTCCTTGCCGAAGGAAAAGTTAAACAGATTGCCGGTAGTGTTTGCCATCACCCACAACAATATGCGGTTATAATCAGACAGGTTAACAGCGCCTGCAGCGCTCAAGTCCATTGTGATGTTATGGTTCACTGCCATTGTTGAATTAGCAACCAGCCTGATGCTGTAACTGCCTGACTTTGAAGTTGTGTTTAGCGTTATGTTCAGGCTGTTGTTGTCAGAGGTTGACCATAAAGACTCGAAATCGCCAAGCATCCTTGCATCAAGCACCTGCATGCTCGAGGCATTGATGATCGCCGTCAACCCAACAGCTGAGCCGGTATACGTGAACAATACGGTGTCGTTGTCCCTTGCGTAAGTGGCATTAATATTCATCCCACCAGTAGGGCCTGTTATGACCACGGTTGTGTTGGCCTGGTCGCTGGCATTGCTCTCCTTTCCGACATTGTCAACTGCCGTGACCTTGTAGAACCACAAGCCTGCAGGTATAGTATCAGTGGTTGCATTGGTTGATACGCTCTTGACAAAAGAGCCAGTTCCTATTGTAAAATCATTAGTCAAAGAGCGATACAGGTTGTAATGGGCAAGGTCGGATATGTTCGTGCTATTCCAGTGAATGGATATCGAACCATCAGTATCAGTCGGGCTGTCAGTTATGGTGACATTAGTAATGTTCCTCGGGTTTCCATTATCAACCTCGATACTAGTGGCAGAGTCTGAGCCGAGGAAGCTGCCAGTGCTATCATAGGCTCTCACAGACACTGTGTAAAGTGCATCATCAGCAAAATAGGTTGTATTCCAGTAATACTTCCACCCATCAGAACTGACATTGTCAACGGTAACAGCGCTGATGTTGCCCGAAGTGTTATAGAAGCCTGTCGCGTTGCTGATGTTGAAGGTAACATTGAAAGTTGTTCCAGGAGCGCTAACCTCCAGCAGGACATCACCAGACTTCCATCCTCCTGAATCCGGCTGAAGCAGGATAACATTTGCGCCGCCATTATCAACCTGCACTATCAGATAATCCGAGTAGCCAGTGTTGTTCAAGCTGTCATTTGCCTTCACCCTGATAAGGTGGGCGCCATTCGCAACAGCCATGGTATCCCATGTGTGCGTCGTTGAGGTAGTCGTGTCCGCCCAAGAACCTCCATCAAACTGAATCTGCCTTGAGCTGACAGTTCCCAAAATTGTGAACTGCACAGTCACTGTGCCGGAGACAGTGCTGCCGGCAACAGGATTGCTTATCGAAACGCCTGGAGGCGTGTTGTCAAGCTCAATGCCCGTATGCGCGCTAACCGAAGTAAGCCCTGAATCATCCGTCGCATTGACCCTGACCTCGTAAGCTGTCCCATCCGCCAATGGCGCAGTATTCCAGTCAATCGAGAATGGATATGTGTAAGCTGAGCCAATGACCTTCCAGTCGGCAGAAGAACTCTCCCTATACTCATACCTGGCGCTGGCCGTGTCATTCGTGCTCATTGACATATTCAAGTGGACAAGCTTGTTGTATGCAACACCAGACCTTGGAATGTCAAGGGTCGCGTTTGGAGGCGCATTATCAATCTGAATGTTTCCCTGCGTATCGTTGCCAAGCATTATGCCGGATGAGTCGTAGCTTATGACAGTCAGGTTGAAGTAAGACTCGTTTGCAAACGTTACCGCAGTTGTAGTCCAAGACTGGCTAAAGCCATCAGCCATTACCGTGTCATTGGTTACAGAGCCTGCTACTCCTGAAAGGCTCCAGTTGTGGGACGAGTTGGAAGCGTTAAAAACACTGAAGGTAACCCAGCTTGTTGCATCAGGAACAACCACAACAACAGCCTTGCTGCCCCTGATGACATCATTACTCACTGGCGTGATAATTGAAGTTGATGCTGCCATCTGCAGCGTAATTGTGTCATTGGTCTCGTTAACATTGCCTGCATTATCCCTTACCTGCACTACAACAGTTTTCAGGCCATTGCCATTGCTAAGCGTCCAAGACTTGAACACAGAGCAGCCCTCAAAGCTGCCAAATACCCTGTTCTCATTCGCAAACCTGCAATCCCTGACTGCTGAAGTCGCATCGGAAAATGTCAGGTTAAGCGAGACAGCAGGGTCAGTCGTGTTCAGATTGTTGCTATTGATGACAACCCATGCAGATGGGGGAGTGTTGTCCAAGGTGACATTCGTTGAAACAGTCCAGTTATTGCCAAGATTGTCAGACACCTGCCCGACAATTGTCTTGTTGCCATCGCTGACGTTATTCAAGGCGCTGATTGAATAGTTCCCGGAGTAAATGCCATCATTTGCAATGGCGTCCGGGTAAGCGCCAAGATCATTCAAGGTAATGGACTTGGTGCTGGTATTGTCAAGGTTGGACAGCTCATTTGAGCCAATCGTGACAGTGTAGCCAGTCGCCAACGACGCGTATTTGAAAATTACAGACGCAGAGTTGTTAACGATTGGCGGGCTGGCAGTGAGGCTTCCAACAGGGCTGGAAGGAACAGCGCTGCAAATGCTGCTTAAAGTAACAGGGCCATAGTAAGAAGAGCCGTTGAAGTCAAGCCTACCATCCACCAATGTATTGTTCAGTATTGCGCCAGACCAGACGGAAAAACTGCCACAGAAAGTTGAATTCTCAACCCTGCTAAACCTGACAGTTGAGTTCTTTATGGTGCTGTTGCTAATGACAGAATCAATTATGGTGCTTGGGTCAACGTAGCTCTTCTTCTCAATAATTGATGAGGTAATGTTAGAGTCAATCACAACCGAGCTTGAAACTGTGCAGTTAAACCTGTGGTCTGGATGCCATGAAAGCTCAGACCTTATTATGATTGAATCAGTAACCCGGCAGTTATTGACTGAGCTGTTGGTAATGTTGCTCTGCCTGACAAACGAAATGTTACTAATATGCGAATTATTTGCCAGCGAATCCTGAACATCTGTCCCGCCGGTTGCAATGTTTACAGTGTTCGACTCCCTTATTGTACCGCCATTCGCGCCGCCAGACTCGTTATTGCTGACATTATCAATGCCGTAATACCTCACCCTTATCATACAGCTGTTCGTCCCGCTGCAGTTCAAAGGAAGCCTGAAGTCGGTTGGGTTGGAAACTTCAAAGCCTGGAATGCAGGGAGTAGTGCCTGAAGTGTAAGTGCAATACAAAGTCCTGTTCGGGCCTGATTGGTAATCGTAAGGTGTAAGGTTTACAGTTACGTTTGTTGTAACCCACAGGAAGCTGCTAGTGCTGTTATCGGTGGTTACTGTATCGTTAATGTCCAAAACCCATCCAACAGTTGCAATATCCGTGTTGTTTGCAGTGTCATTTGCATAGATGGCTGTTGACGCGTTCTCGCTTCCTGTTTCAATGCTGTAAGCAATCCTTGTTGGGTCAGCATCCGTATTGTTAGCAGGCGAATCGCCAAAGGTGAGGTTGCCGCTCAGGCCGTTGCGGTGAAGGTCGGTATAAGTAACTTCGATAGTGGCAACCTGGCCGCCACCCCCATCGTCATTGCCTGAAGGAGCAATTGAATTGAAGTAAACAGTAGCGGCAGTTGAGGAATTTGCAGACTGGAACAGCCTTCCGGAATCATTGCTGAACACCCTCAGCGCGGCAATCTCTGGAGGAGTGTTGTCCAAGGTAACCATGCGAGTCTCAGTTGAGTTCATGTTGCCAGCAGCATCAACAACGTATGCCTTGTAAGAGTAGTTGCCATCAGCATACTGGGCTCCACTGATGTTTGTAATCAGGCGGTAAATGCCAGCCTGGTAGGAGGCGTTTATCTCCTCCTTGCTCAAGACACGGTTCCATATCCTCACGTCATCAATTGTGAAATTGCCGCCCTGCGAACCGGTATAGGCTGCATCGCCTATGCGGATCTCATTATTGTCTGTAATTAATGAAAATGAAGGCCGTTTAGTGCTGACAGTAGGAACGCCATTGACATAAATCACAAGGTGAGTCATATTGTAAGTGCCAGCAAGATGAAACCACGCACCAGGGCTG
>CAYUOQ010000003.1:10193-21269 GCA_964446445.1 uncultured Methanosarcinales archaeon | reverse complement strand
TCAGGATGCTTTGAAGCTCAAGAGCGTTATATGGTGGAAAAATAAGTTCTTCTTGGGAAAGGGAAGACCTAACTCGCGGGTCAAGGGAATCTGCAAAAGTAAGATCATTTGAAATTCCAATAATTGATACCTTGGCCTGTTTAAGTTCTTCATTTTGCCGCGTTATCTTGTAAAGAAAATCATCCCCTGCCTTCTTAAGCAGCGAGTCAATCTCATCAAGGACCAATAAAACAACCTGATTTTTTTTGTCGATTGTTGAAAAAAATGCCCTGCAAACCTCATCTGTTGAAAGGCCTGTGGAAGGCATATCCATGCCAACCCCCCTCGAGAGTGTTGTAAAAAGGCCATAAACCGTATCTGCATCCCTTTTGCAATTAACATAAACAAAAAAAACATCAACTGAAGATGCCTTTGCTTTGGATGTAAGAAAATCAACCATTTTTGTAACAACAAGGGTTTTCCCCGTGCCCGTTTTGCCATAAATAAACAAATTTGAGGGCCGTTCAAGTCTTAATGCTGGGCGAATCACAACACCAACCTGTTCCAGTTGGGCATCCCTGTGAGAAATATCGTCTGGAACAAAACCTGTTTGTAATTTATTTTTATCCCTGAAAACAGAGCCCTTTTTGAGGTAATCATCAAAAAACTGTGAAAGATTTTTTTCCTTCAAACAAATCACCCCATAACTTCTTGTGGAAATTTCCACCATGTTCTTAATAAATGTTTTGTATTATGTAAAACACATAACAAATCAAAAGCATGCTAGTGTTGACGGAACCTTCAACACAAAAACATAATTCTATATTGAATTTGTTTTGTTTTGTTTTTTGTTTTTAATTTAGTTCCACAAGAAGGACAGGGGTGGGGGTGGTTTTGTTACTTTCTAATAACAAAAAAGAAAACCTTTAAATATGGCTTTTGTTTTCCACACTCCATGCTTATTCAAAAGGAAAAAATAAACCAACTCCGGGATGTTGGCCTGAACAGCTATGAGGCAAAACTTTGGCTTGCACTTCTTGCCAAAGGTGTTGCTGCCGCAGGAGAGCTTTCGGATATGGCTGGCGTGCCAAGGAGCAGAAGCTATGATGTTCTGGAGAGCCTTGAGAAGAAAGGTTTTATTATGATGAAGGTTGGCAAGCCAATAAAATACATTGCCGTCCAGCCTGACCATGTTATGGATGCTGTCAGGAAAAGGATTGTTGATGAAGCCGAGCAGCAGGAAAGATTTTTGTCTAAAATTGAGCAGAGCCCATTGATTGATGAGCTCAAGGGCATTTACAAGAGTGGCGTTAGTGAAATAGACCCTTTGGATTTAACAGGGAGTCTTAAAGGAAGGAAAGCACTCTACAACCACATTGAAAGGTTGATAAAATCCGCAGAAAAGTCAATTTTGATCTCCACAACAGCATCGGGCATAATAAGGAAAAAGGATGCCTTGAAGAAGGAGCTTAGAAAAGCAAAGGATAGGAAAATTAAGATTAAAATATCTGCGAATATTACTGCAGACATTAAGCAACAGATTGGGGAGCTGGCGGCTGTTGCGGAAATACGGCAATCAGTCATGCCTGCAAGGTTTGTCGTTGTGGATGGCAAGGATGTTGTAATGATGCCTTTGGATGATGATGCCGTAAATCCTGCTTCTGACATGGGGATTTGGGTAAGATCGGAATTCTTCGCGGACAGCTTTGAAAAAATCTTCGAAGCCGCATGGCAGAATTTAAAGCCTATCTTCTAGAATCCTGGCACTATGCTTTGATGTAAGGTATTTTAATCAAAAGGTTTTTAAATTAACTCTTCCAAGAGTGTATAATCTTTTTCAAAAGAGGTGGGCATATGCCTGATGGCAACATACAACTGGTTATTTTGTGGATAATTATTGGCACCCTTGCTGCAATAGTTTATTCCCTGAGGATATTGGTGCTGATGGAAAGGCGCATTGCAAGGATTGATGAGAACCTTTTTGCAATTACAAAAAGGATAGCCCTTGAGGAAATCAAGATAGAAAAGGAAGAAGAGAAAATAGAGCGCAACCAGAGAAGACGGCGCTAGCCGGCATTCAAGCAATTTTCCCAATGCTTTGCTTTTTTTTCAGCTTTAGCTCATCAATATTCATTTCGAGCATTTCCTTTTCCCTCTTCCAATCATCAATTCTTGAAACATGGTTTTCCTGTTCAAGGAGGTTTCCACATTCTGGGCAGTGGAATGAAAATTCAAAAGCCTTGTCAAAGTCAACAGTAACGCATCTGTTGTTGCAGGAATAAAAATTTGCCTTGTGCTCCTTTGATAGCTTGTCATTCAGGATGTCAAGCTTCGCTTTTTTTTCATTCAGAAGGAAATCAGTCACGTTCTCGTCCTGGAAGGTCCAGTAGTAAATGTACCATCCTATCTTATGGTCTTTTTTCTTTATGAACGAGGCAAGGCTTGCACTGTGCAGTTTGTAAAGGAGGTTTCTTACGTCGTTAACCTCCATTTTGAGGGCTTCAGCAAGCTTAAATTCAGAGTAATCCTTCATGCTTCGAAGCTCGATCGCTGCTTCTGCAACATCCTCCCCAAGGTACTTTGCGAGTTCGCCTGCCAAGCTCATGCCATTATTCATCTTTCTTATATGGGTTTAAAAGTATAAAAATATTTAGCGCTCGCAAGCATCAAAACAATCCCAGGAGCTGTTCGAAGGAAAGACCTTTCTCCTTCACCATTTTTATGGAAACTGAATATCCTGTTCCCGTCTTTTTTAGCTCCTCAACTCCAAAAAAAGCCCAGTTCATATCGTTAAAGCGGGCTCCGATCCAGGCTTCAGCGCCAAACAGCCGTGCAAAGGTGAGCAGATCATCAATTTGCTGCTTTGGAACTAGCCTGCTTGTATCCCCTGAAGACTTGCATTCAATTGCAAGGATCCTGGAGGCGTTTGAAGCCAGGATATCTGGTGAAGGGTAAGTCATTGAGCCTGAACCGGCAACACGGACTGTTGCCCAACCCTTGCTCCAGAACAAGTGTATCAGCTCTCGCTCAGCGTTGCTTCCTTTTGCCTTCGTGTTCATGACACACCCTTTAACTAAACATTCAATCTCATGAAATCCTTGGCGCAAACAACATTGTCAAAGGTTGTTCTGGCATCTTCCTCAGCTTGCGCTGTTGTCTTGTACCTCTGTGAGAAATGTGTAAGGACCAGCCTGCTTGCGCCTGCTTTGTTTGCAATTGAAGCCGCCTGGCCAGCAGTCAAGTGCTTGTAGTCCCTTGCTTTTTCTTCTAGTTCATTGGCATATGTTGACTCGCAGATGAGCAAATCAGAATTTTTGGCAAGTTCAACGGCAGATTGGCAAAGTTCTGTGTCCATGATGACTACAGCTTTTTTCCCTTTTGTCTTGTATGTTACTTCAGAGGGCTTTATTGTTTTGCCTTTCCATTGAATGCTTTCCCCACTTTGGAGCTTGCCAAGCAAAGGACCTTGGGGTATGCCGAGCTTTTTGGCAGATTCAAGATTGACATGTACCTTATCCTTTTCCTTGATGCTATACCCCATGCATGGGACAGAGTGTTGGAGTTTCCTGCTTTCGAGGGTGAAATCTGCATTCTCAAAAAAAATGCCCTCTTCAATATCCTGGACTTCATATGAAAGCCCGCCATCATGGTTCTCCATAAGGAATGTTTTCTTCATGAAATCAAACTGTTCTTTTGTTCCCTTTGGCCCAAATATTTGTAACTTATGTTCTGTTGTTGAGCTGTTAAGAGTTTGCAGCACGCCCGGAAGTCCGAGCACATGGTCTCCATGCCAATGGCTGATTAGGATTTTGGTGATCCTTGTCAATGGCAGCCCTGTAATCTTAAACTGTCTTTGAGTGCCTTCCCCGCAGTCCACGAGTATGCCCTCCCCTCCCAGGTTGATAAGTAGGGACGATTGGTTTCTTTCCTTTGTTGGCACCATTGAGCTTGTGCCCAAAAACACGACTTCCATGGCAAAGCGGCACATGGCAAATTATTTAAGGGTTGTGATAATTGGGTATAACCCTTAAGCTTAGCACAAACCTTTTTAAGCCTGTCAAAAATTCAACCAGCCATGGAAACGACAATTCCGGAATTGAATGAGAAGCCAGATCCTAAAGGAGAACCCAAGAAGCCAAAGGAACAGGTAAGGGCATTCATGTTGAAGGAAAGGGTTCTGACAGAGAATTCAGATGCGGCAAGGGAGCTTTACAACCAAAGCAGATATGGGAAACTGCTGCCTGATGGCAGGGTCCAACTCTCCCTCACAGAGGCAATGTACCTTCTTGATCGTGGAAGGATGGTGGTGGAAAGCGGCTCAACAACAAAATCCAAACAAGTAACTTCAGACCAATTCTTAAAAAATGTATGTAAGAGCCAGAAAAACTTTTGGGTTAAATACAGCGTCTTCAAGGATATCCGGGATAGGGGTTATATAATAAAAACAGCACTGAAATTTGGGGCTGACTTCAGGGTTTATGACCGCGGAGTGAAGCCAGGGGAAGACCATGCCCGTTGGATAATCTATCCAGTCCATGAGGGGGATTCCATGACCTGGCAGGAGTTTTCAGCGAAGAACAGGGTTGCTCACAGCACCAAGAAAAAACTGCTGATTGGCGTGGTTGATGATGAGGGCGATGTCTCATACTGGGAATGTCGCTGGCTGCGGCCTTAACACGTTTTGTTTCTGACAAATTATTTAAAACAAGACCCCCTGTTTTGATTTATGGTTGGCAGCTTAATAACTGAAAGGGTTAGGCAGCTGGTAAGAATGCGCGGCCCTGTTATCCCTTCCCAGATATCAAAGGAGATTGGCACAAACATCCTTATGGCTTCCGCAATACTTTCAGAGCTCACTTCATCAAGTGATGTCAAGATTTCCAGCGTTAAAGTTGGAGGCACACCTCTCTACTACGTTTCAGGACAGGAATCAAAGCTTCAAAATTATATAGCAAGCCTGCCTCAAAAAGAAAGGGAAGCATTTGAGCAGCTAAAAACAGCAGGCGTCCTTAAAGACTCAAACCTGGAGCCTGCAATCAGGGTTGCGCTCAGGCAGATTAAAGACTTCTCAAAGCCAATTGAAGCCAACATTAACGGCCAGATTGAGCTTTTTTGGAAGTGGTATTTGTTAACCAATGAAGAGGCCGAGGGGGCAATAAAGAAGATGCTTGGCATGGATGAGCCAAGGCCAGAGCCTGTTCAGCAGCCAATACAAACTCAAGTTCAGGCCGAACTGGAGCCAAGGCAGGAACAATTGCTGGCCCAACCTATGCATAAAAGTGAGTCAAAACAAAAAGCAAGAAAACAAGTGTCAAGTGCAAACTTCTCTTCTGAGGTTGACCTTTTTTTCTCCAGGAACAGCATTGAGGCGGAGTCAGCAGATGTTACAAGCAAGAGCGAGGCTGAATATGTTGTGCTCATCCCAAGCCCAATAGGGAAACTTAGATATTATTGCATGGTCAAAAGCAAAAAAACATGCACAGACTCCGACATAAGCTCCGCCATTGTTGCCGGCCAGCTCAGGAAGATGCCAGTCCTTCTGCTAATTAAAGGCGAACTTTCAAGAAAGGCCAAGGAGCTTCTTGCAAAAGACATAGGGAGCATAAAAATCCAGAAGTTCTAGCAATCCAGACAAACATATAAAAACAAGCCAACCCTCCAAAAAATTATGGGAGTGCAGATATCCGAGCTTCTGCCAAAGAAGCAAATAAGGCTTGAAGAGTTGTCAGGGAAGATTATTGCAGTTGATGCTTCAAACCACCTTTACCAGTTCCTGACAACAATAAGGTCTCAGGATGGCTCTTTTTTCACTGATTCAAAAGGGAATGTTACATCTCATTTGATAGGGCTTTTTTCAAGGACAACCCATTTGATGAGGCTCGGGATAAGGCCGGCATATGTTTTCGATGGGGAAATGCCGGCATTAAAAAAATCAGAGATAAGGAGAAGGGTTGAGGCCAAGGAGACCGCAGCCGAAAAATATCTTGAAGCTGAAAAGAATGGTGATTTTGAGGAAATGAAGCGCTATGCGGCAAGATCTGCCCGGCTTACGAAGGAAATGAAAGAGGATGCCAAGGCAGTTGTCGAGGCTTTAGGGCTTCCAGTGGTGCAAGCCCCAGGGGAAGGTGAGGCTCAGGCAGCCAGGATTGTTTCAAATGGCGACGCTTTTGCTGTTGCATCCCAGGATGCTGATAGCCTTCTGTTTGGTGCAACAAATGTAGTCAGAAACCTGTCAATCGAGGGAAGGAGAAGGCAGGCAGGCACCCTAAGCTACTCGCACATTGAGCCTGAAATGATACTTCTTGATGAGGTTCTTTTGACTCTCGGAATAAGCCTTCAGCAGCTGATATGCCTCTCAATGTTGGTGGGCACGGATTATAATTCAAAAGGCATCTCGAAGGTGGGCCCCAAAACAGCTTTGAAACTTGTTAAGGAGCACAAAACACCTGAAGACCTTTTTTCTGCCGTTAAATGGGAGCAGCATTTTGCCTTTCCATGGGAAACTGTCCTTGAATTGTTTGAGAAGCCAAATGTGGCATTGCATTACGAACTCAAATTCAGGGAACTCAATAGGGAAAGGGTCGTGGAACTTCTTTGTGGAAAGCATGAATTCTCGAGGCAAAGGGTTGAAAAAGCCCTGGATGAGATTGAAAAAGCAGTTTCCTCTAAAAAGCAAACAGGTTTGGGGGAGTTCTTCGACAGATGAGCGGCAACCTTAAGGACGCACTGGAAGGAATTATGCCTTCATCCAAAATTGAAATGCTGCCGAGGGCATTTGACCTTGTTGGGGATATAGCGATACTTGAAATTCCAAAAGAGCTGAGGAGGTATGAAAAGAGGATAGCCGAGGCTGTTCCTATGACCCAGAAAAATGTAAAAGTTGTGCTTAGGAAAGAAGGCGGCCATGAGGGAAGGCTGAGGATACAGAAGTTCAGGCACTTGTTTGGGGAGAGGAGAACAGTGACAACCCATAAGGAAAATGGGGTTGGCTTGAAGCTTGACATTGCCAAAACCTACTTCTCACCCAGGCAGGCCAGCGAAAGGCAGCGGGTTTATTCACAGATAAAAAAGCCCGAAGCTGTCCTGGTTATGTTTTCAGGCATAGCCCCTTTTACCATTGAAATAGCGAAGCACACTGCAGCAAGGATGGTTTTTGGCGTTGAATTAAACAGGACAGCCCACAAATACGCACTTGAAAATGCAAAATCGAACAAAGTTGAGAAAAAGGCAAGGCTGCTTTGTGGGGATGTGAGGAAAATCGTTCCAAAGCTAGGAAAATTTGACAGGATAATAATGCCTTTGCCAAAGGGAGCTGAAGGCTTTCTTGATGTTGCCTTTGCAGCAAGAAAAAAAGGTTCCATCATCCATTTTTACGATTTTGAAAAAGAGGAGGATATACCTCAAAAGTCAGTTGAAAAAGTCAAGTCCGCAGCAGCATCTTTGAAAAGGAAAATCAAAGTTTTGAGAGTTGTAAAATGCGGTCAGCTAGCCCCGAGGGCTTATCGGGTGTGCGTTGACTTCAAGGTCAATTAGTTTTCCACGCATCTTTATATAGTCTTAAGGTATTCTGATTGAAGCGTGCAATGATCACGTGAACACCCTCGGATGACCTTCTTAGGAAGAAGGTCAATCAAGAACTGGCCTTTTTAAGACAAGGTTGATGATGAACGGGAGTAACTGGTGAGCACGCAAATTCTTTAGGCTAACCTTTTAACAAAATTTTTAAATAAAATCAACTAGAACCTTTAAAACTTCAAAAAGGTGGTTTCCAATAGGACTCTTTCATAAGAAAACAGACGCAGAGCTCGAAGCTGAGATAATCAACGACGAAAGGGCTGAAATCAATTGCTTGAACGAAGCAGCAGGGCTCCTTAGGAAAGCAAGCCAGCCAATGAATTTACGAGATGCCCAAAACGGTATTAACCGTGCGGCTTTTCTCATCTCTTTTGTGAGGCATTGCGTAACTGGGAATGTAAAAAAGGAAAAAAGGATTGGAGCCCACAATTCAATCAGCAGCAGATTATTGACTGAAGAGGAGAAGTCAATCATTAGATGTCTCTTTAATTTTTCAACTGATCTTCGTAAAATTTTGGATCCATTATCTATGCTTGCCGGTGATTTAGAGGCAAATCCACCGAAGGCAAGTGAAATATGCTTAAGTTTATCTAACGAAATTGAACAATTAGTGATGGCCGTTGAAAGGTTGGTAGTCAACGAGCAGAGGTTAAAAGGGCAATTGGGAAAGTAGGAATAATCATCCAAACATCCTGACGTATTCAGTGCTTTCAGCCTCTTCCCTGTTCCTCAAATTTCCTATTGCAAAGATGAAATCAGGATTCTCAATTAAGCCTCTTTCTTCCCTGAGCGCTGAATATCCTGCTTCAGTGCAAACAGCCTTTAGGTCTGCCCCTGTGAAGCCATCAGTTAACTCAACAACCTTGCTGAAGTCAACTTTTCCGATGCTCATGCCTGTAGAGTGAATCTTCAGGATTTCAAGCCTGCCATTTGCATCTGGAAGCGGGAACTGGATGTGCCGTTCAAGCCTGCCAGGCCTGAGGATGGCAGAGTCTAATATGTCTTTCCTGTTGGTGCTCCCGATTACCTTGACGTTTTCAAGGCCGTCAAAGCCGTCAATCTCTGCCAAGAGTTGGATGAATGTCCTTTGGACTTCACGCTCTCCTGAAGTTCCGCTTTCGATTCGCCTTCCTGCAATTGCGTCAAGTTCATCAATGAAAATGATTGAAGGTGCTTTTTCCCGGGCAATTTGGAAAATCTCCCTGACAAGCTTTGCCCCTTCCCCAATAAACTTTTGCACTAGCTCCGACCCCACAACTTCAATGAAGGTGGAATTTGTCGAAGTTGCAACGGCTTTTGCAACTAATGTTTTTCCAGTGCCTGGCTCCCCGTTGAGAAGCACGCCCTTTGGCGCCTGGATTCCCAGCTTTCTGAATAGTTCAGGCTTTGTAAGTGGTAGTTCTACAATTTCCTTTATTTCCCTTATCTGGTTTTCCAACCCTCCTATGTCCCTCCAGGAAACATCCGGCTTTTCAACGGTTATGAATCGCTCGCTCGCAAAACGCCTTGACATGCTGGCCTTCCTGACAATTGAAAGGTTTTTCTGCTCAACAAAAACAAGGTCACCTGCCTTTAGCTTGCCGCAATCTGAAAGAACTTCTACGAGAAAGCGGTTTCCGTTTGGCAGCCTTATGACCGCCTTGCTGCCTCTTGAGCTAATAACTTCGCAGATCATTAAAGGCACTCGCTTAAGCCGGTCCAGGTCTTCCCTTAAGCTTTCCATCGTCTTCCTGAGAATGGCATTTTCCTCCTCAAGGAGATTGACTGTATGGCTGTAAACAACGGAGCTTAGCTTTTCTCCGATGTTCACGCCGCTTTCTGAAGTTATGTTGCACACCCCTCTTATTTCCTGCCTATTGAAATCATTCAACTGACTTTGTGACTTTGACGCCCTTCACAAGCACTGGCGGCGTGGTTGTGGGCACTTCCACCTCCCAACCAAACACTTGTTCAGGCTCGCTTCCAACCGCTGAGATATTTTGGAGTATCCGGATCAGGTTATCGCTAATCCTCAGCTCCTTTACCGGCCCAACAACCTTTCCCTTTTCAATAAGGAACATGCCATCCCTTGGGATTGTTGAAAAGTCTCCAGTTTCATAATTTTGGAATCTGGTATACCAGACGTTTGTAACAATCAACCCCCGATCAACGGCCTTAATCATTTCTTCCTTATTAAGATTTCCCTTTTCCAGAACCAGGTTAAACGGATCAGGGGAAACAATGCCCGCATTTGCGGTGGTTTTAGTCCCGTGCCTCATTGCTGTTGAGGTGTTATGAAGGTATGTTTTAAGCACCCCCCCTTCAATTAGGACATTCTTCTGCGTGGGCACGCCTTCATCGTCAAACTTGGCGCTGTCATACCCATTTGGCAATGTGCCGTCATCGACTAGGGTTACGTTCTCGCTGCCTACTTTCTTTCCTAGCTTGCCGGCAAAGCATGATAGCTTTGACTCAACATTGAAAATTGAAGTTGCTTTTCCAATGCTTTCAAGGATGTTGCCAAAAGGGAGCGGGGAAAAAATAATGTCGTAAACTCCAGCTTCTCCCGGCTTTGGCTTAAGCGCCTGCTTGGCAATTGCAGAAGCCCTCTCTGCGCTTGCCTCTGGGTTGAACTTCTTTAGCGTTCTTGAGTTGCAGACATGATGGCCTGAAGCGTACTTGTCAACGAAAGCCCTGATTGAAAAGTACGCCCTTGTTCCCTTATCCTCTGCTTCAGCATTATTGGATGTCAAAAGGTATGAGGAGAATGCACCTGTTTGAAGCACCCCTGCTGTTCTTTTGGCGCCATTTGCATGGGCAATGTCAATCGAGGACTTGAGGAGGTCAACCGAGCCGCTTCCTAAGTCTTCCATTGAAGGATCGTAAGTATCAGCTATCTTTGAATAGTTGAAAGGCCCTTCTGCAATTCCAGAATACTCTTTGTTTGGAACAGCTGCCTTTGCAAATTTTAGCATCCTGCTGATGGTTTCATCAGCAGACTTGATTGAAAGGTTCCTCAAGCTGGTGTTTACAAGCTTTTTATCAACTGCAATGAACACATTTATTTTTTTGACATTCCAATTCTGGGTGGTGCATATTGTGCTGTTCGAAAACTTAAGCTGCATATCGTCTTCGGCGAGGACTGTTACTGCAACATCGTCAGCACCCTTCTTCTTAAGGTTTCTGACAAGGTATTCCGCAATTGATGTTGGTGACTCAGCTGCCATCTTAGACCTCAAAAACTCAGTTTTACGCCCTTTAGCTTCATGCTTGGGCCCCCAAACCATACAGGTATTGCCTGCATGGGTTCGCCCTTTCCACATGTGCCAGCATGGTATTCCATGTTGTCCGCCACGGCATTGACAGAACTCCAAAGCCTCGGTGTTGAAATTTCAATTGTTGGCTTCCAGACAGGCTCGGCAATTTTTCCGTTCCGAATCATGTATGCTTCTGCGCCAGTATATTTTGCATTGAGCCTTTTGTCGTCTATGTTCCACTCCATGAAATTTTTGATGAAAACGCCAAGCTTTACAGATTCAATCA
>CAYUOQ010000003.1:4272-10183 GCA_964446445.1 uncultured Methanosarcinales archaeon | reverse complement strand
GCGGGCCCCTGCATTGCTTTTGACCCCAAGAATTGCTCCAGTTTCACGATTCTGGAGAAGGCCAGCAAGCGTTCCTTTTCTGATAAGCCAACGTTCTCCTGCCTTGACACCTTCATCGTCATACAAGTAGTAGCCAAAGCTGCCTGGGATGGTTGGGTCATCAATGATATTTACAGCATCTGAACCAATCTTTGTTCCAATCATGCCTGTGTTGATGAAAGATTCACCGGCCTGTGCAGCTTCCCTCCCAAGGACCCTGTCGGCTTCCGAAGGGTGGCCAACGCTCTCGTGCACCATTATCCCAGTAATCTGAGGTGCAACGACAAGGTCAACCTTGTCTTTAGGAGCGGAAATCCCGTTCTTGAGGTTGGTGTAAGTAGCCTTTACTTCATCTGCGAGCAATTCAGGAAAATTGTAGTTGTAAACCGTTTCAAAGCCGCCTGCAGCTCCATACTGCCAATACCTCTGGGCGGTCCTGCCTCCCTCTTCAACAGTCACAAAATACCAAAAGTCAGTCCTTGGGACCCTGGAAAGTATTCTGCTGCCCTCAGAATTGGAATAATACTTCTCTGTGAAAAAATCAGACATTGAAAAAAACGTCCCAGTGACTTTTGCTTTTGTTGCCTTCATCCGCCTCTCTGCCTCAAAAAGGACATTAAGCTTTTCCTTCGGGCTTAAATCGGCCAGTTTGATTTTTTGTCTGACTTCATAGTTGGCAACCTCCGGCTTTTCAGGGGCAAACTTGACCTTCTCTCCAATTACTGATGCGGCAGAAGCGAGTTTCACAGCCTTTTCGACAACTTTTTTGACATTTTCCTTGGAAATATCGTTTGTGCAGGAGAAGCCAAGAGTTCCTTTCGTGACAACCCTGACGCCAATTCCTGTAACCCTGTCGAAATCTGCAATTTGCGGGATTCCGTTCTTTAGGACAAAGCCGTTTGCAAAGGTTGATTCCAGCCTGGCATCGCAGTAGCTTGCCCCCAGCTTCCTTGCATGCTCGACGGCAAAATGTGCCAGATCAAGGTCAAGTTTTTCATCTGAAACAGCAACACTCCTTGTAGATTTAGCAGACATCAAAAACCCCAACGGTTGGCAAACGCCATCGCATATTTAAATTTTATCTGAGATAAAAGAATTAATCATCTTGTTATTTTGAAACTCTTCACTTGTTCAAGAAGCTTCCTTGCCTTTGCATTTGCGGCAAAATGCCTCCTGACAGGCTCCAAAAGCTCGTTGAGTTTTTCTGCAGCTGTATTCTTGAGGTCCATTGGGTGGATTTTTCCTTCCAGGTAAAGGCTTTCAAGCTTGCCATAGCTCTCAATGCTTAAATTTCCGCCAAACTTTTCAGGTCTCTTGATTTCAACATTCTCGGATTTTTCAAAAAGGATGTATTTGTAATACTCCATTACAGGGTTTTCCCCGGCTTTTCTTTCAGGGCAGTATGCCTTTGCAATCTTCCTTTTTACTTCCTCTTCGGAATCTGTCATGAAAATTGCAGAATCAGGCTTCGATTTTGACATTTTCAGCTCTATGGCTCGTTCAGTGGCATCTGCTATGTCTGTTTTTGGCTCGCCAAGCCCCATGAGCATGTGATGGCTCACAACAACAGGCTTCCGGAAGCCTAGCTTTGGACCCACTTCCCTGGCCAGGATGTTAACCTTTCTTTGGTCCATGCCTAACTGGGTAATGTCGGCCTTCAAGTTGAAAATATCAGCGCACTGCATGCAAGGGTAAAAAATCTGGGCTGCACTGAGCTGGTCAGATTCTGACCTGCCCATTATTTGGCTGCACCTGATTACCCTTTGGACAGTGCTTGCACGTGCTATCCTTACAACCTTTTTCCAGTATTCGTCATCAGCCATCACATCCTTTGCCCAGAGGAATTCGACTTGCTCTGTCTTCATGCCGGAAGCCTTCCAGACTTCAACCATGTATTCCCCAGCAATCTTTATTTTTTCCAAATCTCCCCCGAGCTTATCATTCATCCAGTCAAACCAGTCAGCGACCCACATCTTAAAGTGGCATCCGGCATCTATCATCTTATTGACGTTGATTGACCTTAGAATTCCTTGTGCGATGTGCATCTGGCCGCTAGGCTCGAACCCGTCATAAGCAATTGGGTGTGCTTTCGTTTCAAGAAGCTGCCTTAATTCCTCTTCAGTTATTATCTCCTCACCAACCTGCTTTATTAGGCTCAAACGGCTTTCGATATCCATATTCTTAGCTCCCGAAATGTGGTATAAATGCTTTTTGCTTGGCTTTTTTATTGGGCAAAGAAAATGCTAGCCGTTGTAACCTGCTGTCGTTCCAGCCACTACAGGCTTGGGAGAAGTTCTGATAAGTTCTGAAACTGAACCTGCACTTTGCCTTACGGCTGAGCAAACCGCAGTGTATCCCGTCTGGGCGTTAAAGGCGCGTTTCCCAAGCCACAGGGTCAATAAAACTTCCGGCTCAGCAGTATACGATTGTGATTCATAAAGGCCTGTCCAACGAATGGCAACTGCAGTTCCACCACATGGCCTTTTCAGGGAAAATGAACGATTAAGACCTTGTGCGTGAATGATTGCATAATCAGGCTGGCTTCCTACTCGCCCTTTTGGCTCTCTTGCTAATCCCACTTGCGCAGCTTCCCTTGCAATCCCTTGAAGAACCTCGTCTAAAGCCCTCGGGCTGACTCTGGCGTAGGCAATGTAAGATTTAGTCATAAGAGCCAGGCAAGTTAACTTATTCTTTAATTTTGTGGTCGCTTAGTCACTTATGGGATAATTCCTGCAGTAAGTTCCCGATTCCCAAATCGACATCAGTCGACTTGGCCCAATCAGCTATTGGCCGATTTTTGACCTTCTTCCTAAGAAGGTTTTCCGATTGACCGCTTTCCTAAAGGGGTCATGCGTTTTTCCGATTGACCGCTTTCCTAAAGGGGTCATGCCACTGGACACTGGACATGCCCGGCTAGGGTATTTAAAGGGCTTTGTCAATTATGAGTGAATGCGCTTAGGCGCAAGGAAACCAAGGGTGAATGAAATGGAAAGACTGCAAATGGAATTTGGAAAGGGTTCGGCTGTTGCTACAGCCATAGTTGATGAAACTGTCCAACTCGCAAAGGCTCCGGACAAGAAATTCAAGGCTGGCAGCCTTACAGCAACTGTTTGGAAGGGCATTTCACAGAAAGGAACTTTTTACTATAATGTCCAGCTTGGCAAGAGCTACAAGGATAAGGATAACAACTGGAAAAATACTAACTCTCTTATGGAAAATGATGTTCCCAAGGCTGTTGTGCTGCTTCAAAAGGCTTATGAGTATGTGATATCGCAGCGTGAAAATGCTGTGCTTGACTGAAAAAGTTTTTAACAACGAGGTGGTTTTGATGAGAAGAAGGCAGGATGCGGTTTTGGTTGAAGAAGAAATGGGAGTTGGTGCTGATTTGAAGTCTCCAGACGGTTCAAAGGCCTCCGAGCTTGAGCAGCTTCCGGGGGTCGGGGCAGCTACTGCTGAAAAGCTTATCATTTCAGGTTACGACACTATGCTCAGCATTGCTGTTGCTACCCCTGGTGAGTTGATTGAGGCCTCTGGCATCACTGAGCTCGTTGCAAGAAGGATAATCCAAGCCGCAAGAGATAATCTTAAGATGGGTTTTGTATCTGGCGATGAAGTTCTTATTCAAAGACAGGGTATTGAAAAGATAAGCACAGGAAGTTCAGCCCTTGATGGCCTTCTTGGCGGGGGTTTTGAGACCAGGGCAATTACTGAGTGCTTTGGCGCATATGGCAGTGGTAAGTCGCAGATTGCCCATAGCTTAACTGTCAATTGTTTACGGCAAAATCCTGACTCTTATGTTGTCTTCATTGATACAGAGTCAACGTTCAGGCCTGAGAGGATCGTTGACATTGCAAAAGCTCAGGGTTTAGAGCCAGAAAAGATTTTGCAGCATATTAAGATAGCAAGGGCTTTTAACTCTGACCATCAGATGCTTCTGGCAGAAAAGGTTGAAGACCTAATTAGTGAGGGCCTTAAGGTCAAGCTTGTTGTTGTTGACTCACTCACCGCTCACTTCAGGGCAGAATTTATTGGGAGAGGCACACTCGCTGACAGGCAACAGAAGATTAACAAGCATATGCACACATTGATGAGGCTTGCGGAACTTCATAATCTAAGTGTTTACGTTACCAACCAGGTCATGGCCAAGCCCGATGTGTTCTTTGGTGACCCTACAGAGGCAATTGGAGGGCATATTGTTGCTCACGCATCTACTTATCGGCTTTACCTTAGAAGGGGGAAAAAGGGCACAAGGGTAGCCAAGATGGTAGACAGCCCTAGCCTTCCTGAGGGCGAGGCTACGTTTGTTCTTGATACATCAGGTGTCAAGGACATTTGAATTTTATTTATCTTTTTATTTTTAAACGAATGTCCTTTAGAAAATTTTATATATTTAGCAAGGATACTAAAGTGTGCTGAAATGCGTGTTTTGTCTGGTTTGGGAGTTCTGGTTTTCGATGATTCTGGACTTCTGACTACACTTTCAGTTGTTAAAATGTGGAGGCGTGGAAATGTATAAAGGTGGTTTCGGAGGAGGTAGGGATTTTGAGCAAAAGTTGGCTCCTGTAAAAGTTGGAGAGGAGATGGAGGTTATGATTGACGCTGTTGGCGCAAAAGGTGATGGCATTGCAAAGAAAGAGGGATTTGTTATTTTTGTCCCAAACACAAGCAAGGGCGACACTGTCAAGATTAAGATAACTAAAGTTTTAAGCAACATGGCATTTGCTGAAGCAGTTGGCAAGGGCACCGGGGAAGGGCGTTCAAGGGAAAGAAAACCGCAGGAGGACTACGATGTTCAGGCCCCTGAAGAGTCTGAGCAGCCAGTTGACACTGAAAATTTTGGGGAAGAAAGCTGATTTTTCTTCTTTTTTATTTTTTCTTCTTTTAAGATGCAAAATTTTTTGATTAACCTTTTTCTTGAAAAGGTTACATGAGATGCTTTATAGCTGTTGATCTGCCAGAACACGTTAAAGAAGCTCTTTCAAAGGTTCAAAAAGCTCTTTTGAAGGCGCCAGCCAGGTTGAGCCCTGCCCACAATTTTCACCTTACCTTGAAGTTTTTGGGTGAAATTCCTCCTGAAAAAGTTGAGGTGGTTAAGCAATGCCTTTCCAAGATAGAATTCAAGAAGTTTTCTGCAACCGTTAATGGACTTGGCGTTTTTCCTTCTGAGAGCTATGTCTGGGTTGTGTGGGCAGGGCTTGAGCCTGAAGAAGGTTTTATTGACTTGCACAGAAAAATTGACCACGCGCTTGAAAATGAGTTCCCCCATGACAACAATTTCAGGCCTCATTTGACCTTGGCCAGGGTTAAGTCAATTTCGGACAAGGCTCTTTTTGCCGAACATTTGAAATCCATGAAAATAGCTCCTGTTGCATTTCCTGTTGATAACTTCAAGTTGAAGAAGAGCACTTTATCACCAAAGGGCGCCGTTTATGAGGACATCGCTGTTTATCAGGCAAGCCTTTCAACATAAGCTCTTCTCCCGTCAGAAGTTGCATGAAGGGTTATCTTAACGTCTTGGCCTTTCTCAGTTGCCAACCGGTTCAATTCCCTATATTCCTGTTCTGATACAAGCTGCCGTAGAGGAATTGCAATCGTTACCTCTGGCTTAAAAAGCCGTGAAGCCTTTGCATGCCCTGATGCGTATGCAAGCGTCTCTCCCAAAGACTTTCTGCCTGATATAACTTGCAGCCGTCTTGAACGGCACATTAATTCAGAATAAACTCTTGAAACGGGAGCCAGGTCAAATGAGCCATGTTCCTCTTTTGGAAGTGCTGCCGGAGATTTAATGTCATCACATAAGGCATAGCTGAACGTAGTTTCAACGGTTATTCCGGACTGAGTTGTTGCTCCTCTTACAAACTGCGCTTCTATT
>CAYUOQ010000003.1:0-4262 GCA_964446445.1 uncultured Methanosarcinales archaeon | reverse complement strand
TATTTCCTTCCCTCTAAGAGGCCTATTCAATACAAATCCATCTGGCCGCCAAAAATCCCTGCCTCGATGGTTCTGAAGGAAGTATACCCTGCCCCTTGATAGCTGCATTTCCTGAATTGAGCAATGGTTTGACTCAAGCAGATTTCGTACAGTCTGGTATAAGTCGATTACAGCAGCGGCATTTGCAATAACCTCTTTCCCAACTTCATGCTCAAGTATGGGCTGTCCTTTCTCAATGATTAGTACTCCGTGCTTTAAATCGTGTATGTTTGTAAGTATATGAAACCTGTCAGGGACTGCAGAATCAGCGGCAACAGTTATATTTTCCCCGCGAAGAAACTCCCAATAAGATACAGAAACACCTCTTCTGAAGTCAGCTTCACTTATTCCTTTTAACTGGCAGTATTCCCTCCAAGCGTGGCCTTCAAGCACTTTTTCAATAACCTGTTTCTCGGTTGCCCCTCTTGGAATGCGTTCGCTCTCTACGCTTCTCAGGATGTCTGATTCGCCAGCATAATCTTCGGTTCTTTCGCTTCTCGCAATGAAAGGCAATTCAGAATTAACCGCCTCATCAAGTGATGAAAACCTTCTTGGCACAGCTATCCCGCGCTGTTCTGCATACACCGCCAGTGTTTTTTTAGGCTTGCCCTTAAGCCGTGCCGGATCTTCTGTAAAATAATCCCCCATCGGATTAGTGAATCAGACCTTGTTCTTTAATCTTGTTAAAAAGGTTTTTAAAGTAAACAAGTAAGATTTGATTGATGGTTGACTATAAAAAGGCGTTTCAGCTTCCATTTTCAGACTGGAGGAAGCTGTTTATTCTTTTTGCAATAAGCGTTGCTGCAAGCATTGGAAGCCTTTTTGACAAGAATGTCACTGGCCTTTTGGGCATTCAGTTTTCCATGGTGGCATATCTTCTCGCTTTATTCGTTTTGTTTTGCGCGTCCATGATTTTTCTCGGGTATATTGCTGAAGTCGCCGGCTCTGCTGCAAGGGCAGTGAACAAGCTACCAGGCCTTGAAATTGCGCCTCTTTTTTTGTCAGGCTTGAAAATTTTTGTAGGCCTTGTTGTCCTAATTGTCCCTTTCGTTCTTTTACTTAGCCTATCTGCTGCCCCTAAGGCCGGTGCGCTTGGCATAACAGTTTCAATCATTGCTCTTCTGGCTGCCCTTGCAATAATCGCCATGATTTACATTTTTCCGGCCTTGCTGGTTCAGTTTGGCTTAGAAAAGAAAATTTCTGCAATATTTAACATTAAACTGGCCATTAAGCACGCCTTAACCAAGGCTTACTTTTTTGGTTGGTTTGTGGCGTTTGCTTTTTCCGCAATCCTGTCTTTAGTTGCGTGGTCTATTGGTCTTGGCCTTGCGGCCCGTCTCAACCCGTGGATTATTTTGCTTGCAATTGCTGTTGTTGACCCGTTGGTTACTGTTCCTGTTTCAATCACAACAAGCAACATTTATGGGCAGGCTTACAGGGATGCTGGGCCAAAAGCAGGGGTGAGGCCGTCCCGTGCTCGCCGGGCAGCCAAAAGTAAATCTTTATAAATCAGGCTAAAATCTCTTGAGTTCACTGCCCAGCTGCAAATTTTTGCAGCGTCTGCAACGGGCGATAGTATGTTGCAGTTCAAGTGAAATTTTTTCAAAGATTTCTTGAATTGCTTTTGGAGGTTTGAAAATGGCAGAAACAGAACAGCTTTTGGTTCAGCAGGACATTTACCTGAAGGCAGGAATTCACATAGGAACAAAGTTTCGCACGAAGTATATGGAGCAGTTCATTTACAAGACAAGGCCTGATGGCTTGTCTGTTCTTAACCTTCAGAAGATTGACGAAAGGATAAGGCAGGCCGCTATCTTGTTTGCAAATTACAAGCCAGAGGACATCATAATTGTTGGCAAAAGGGAGAATAGCTGGAAGGCAATTAAGGCCCTTAGCAGGTATACTGGGATTAGGATTTTTGCGGGCAGGTACATGCCAGGTATACTGACCAATCCTGTTTTGGAAAACTACATTGAGGGCAAGCTTATCATGGTTACTGACCCTTGGCCAGACAGGAACGTTGTTGACGACGCCGTAAAAATCGGAATTCCTGTAGTTGCATTATGTGATACAAATAACAATGCGAATAACATTGACTTTGTGATCCCATGCAATAACAAGGGAAAGAAGAGCCTCGGCCTCCTTTTCTGGATTCTGGCAAGGGAGTACCTTAAGAGGAGAGGCATGATAAAGTCAGATGAGGAGTTTACAGCTCCCCTTGAAGAATTCACTGAAGAGTAATTTTCTCACTCTTCAAAGTCCTCTTCATATCCCTTCATGAATCCTTCCTCAGCAGCGTCAAGCTCGTCATCCTCGAGCAGGCTTGAAAGCTCAGCTTCATCGTATACGTCCATGTCATTTTCTTCTTCCATGGCTTTCGGGAGTAAAATTTTAATATATATACTTATGCCCTATACTAAATATAACCTATACTTGTCTATTTGAATAGGTGTTGGGGGGAAAATGGAATTCAGGAAACTAATGGCTTTTGGCAACTCTTCCTTTGTTGTCTCTGTGCCAAAGGCTTGGGTTGAGAAAAACAGGCTAAAGAAGGGAGATGTTCTTGTTGTTGATGAGCGCCCGAATGAGCTCGTTTTCATCTCAAAAGACTCAAGCGAGCGCAGGCAGATGAAGGAGGCTTCCATTAGTGCAGCCGGGAAAGGGAGTGACGAGTTGAAGACTGAAATTACTTCCCTTTACATAAACAACCTCGACATAATTACGGTTACTGAGGTTGGAACTGCGGCAAGGGACATAAAAGAGGTATTTCATGCCTTGATGGGAATGGAAATCATCGAGGAAACGACAACCAAGATTGTCGCAAAAGATATGCTTGATATTAAGGAAGTTTCCATGAGCAATATTGTGAGGAGGGTTGACATAATCATCAGGTCAATGCTTGAGGATTCCGCAACATTTTCCGGGGCAGAGGCTGAGAGTGTTTATGAGCGCGACAAGGAGGTTAACAGGCTTGCCCTTCTTGGCTTGCGGACTGCAAGGGCTGCCGCTGATAATCCAAGGTTGCTCAGGCTTTTCAACACAACATATTGGAACATAACTGTGTCAAAGCAAATACTAACCAATCTGGAAAGGTTTGCCGACCAGCTTAAGCGCATACTTCGGTTTGCAAAGGAAAACTCTGCAAAGGTAAAGAAGCTGAAGGAGCTTGCTAGCGTGTACGCTGAGATTGACAAGCATTACGAGGCTGTGATGAAGCTTTACTACAATGCTGACAAGACTCAATGCTTCAGGACTGAAACAAATTCCAAGAGGCTGCTCAAGGAGTGTGACAGGCTTTTGGGCAAGTACGACTGCCTCGAGGCTGCAAGGATGATTGAATATTTCAAGTACATGATAATCTCGGTAAGCGGCATCCTCAGGAACACCATGGAGCAAGAGGCGCAGGAGGCTTAGCTTTCCTCAAAGCCTTTTCCAGCTATTCTGAATGTGATTTCCTTTTCTGGCAGGCTCCTATGCTTTCTCAGGATTGCTGTCCTTGTACCGTTCCCGTTTATCATGAGCTCAATCAGGCACTTGCTGCTGTATTTGAGTATGTCCCCCCCAACCATTTTGACTTTTGTGCGGTCTGTAAAGTCGGAGTAAACAGGGGTTGTCACAACAACAGGGATTTCTTTTGTCCTTGCAATCGTAAGCAGTTCCGAAAGCTGTTTTCCGAGTTCCCTGTTCAGGCTTGTGTTTTCCTCACCTCTTTCAATCCTGTAAAGCGATGATATCGTATCGCATATGATCATTGCAGTCTTTGAGCTTACCTGTTCTGCGAGCGTTTCTATCGCCTTTTTCTGCTCTGTGAAACCTGTTATTTTCAGGAGTATCAGCCTTTCAAGCGCTTTTCGCGCCTCTTTTTCATCACCCACAAGCTGCTGTATCCTTTCTGTGGAAAACCCACCTTCTGTATCAATGAACATTACCTTCTTATCCTTGTTATCCCTTGAAAGGGCAGCTGAAAGCGCGGCAAGTAAGCAGCTTGTAGTCTTCCCAGAGCCAGCCGGCCCGTAAAATGTCGTAAGGACATCTGTTTCGTAGCCTCCTTCCAGGAGTTTGTCAAGAATTTCAGAGCCTGTTGAGGTTTTCCCCATTTTTCATGTGATGCACCATTCGTTATTTAAGGTTTGTTGGCAAAATCAGTCGCAGTTTGAAATGAGCTTTGGGGCAAAGTCAACTAGCCCGTGTTTGACGGGCTAGAGCTGTTCTTCTGTTGAAGT
>CAYUOQ010000002.1:10576-30696 GCA_964446445.1 uncultured Methanosarcinales archaeon | reverse complement strand
AGGATTTGCTGGCATCAGCCCTTTCCGATGCAAACGTTCTTCCAGGTGTTGATTTTCTTAAGATTTTTTCAGTCATTGATAAAAAAAAAGGTAAGCGCACAAAAAGGATAATTGCATCTTCTTCATCAATGCAGAATGTTCGCAATTCGGAGAAGAATGCAAAAGTGGCAGGTGTTAATAAGCTGATTAAGTTCAGCAGGCTTGATATAAAATGGCTGGATGCAAAGCTTGAGGAAGGCTCAATTAGGCTTGTCGTGAGCTATCCGCCACAGTTCAGTGAAGGCAGCAATGAGTTTGCAGCTTCTGATAATGAAAGGCTTGAGAAGATGTTCAAGGAATTTTTTTATCAGGCAGATTTCTTCCTGAAAAGAAAGGGCAAAATTGCGTTTCTGTTGACACCTGAAAGCCTTAAGGCCATTAGGCCTTTTGCTGCTGCCCGTAAGTTTGGGGTTTCGCCTGGTAAAGGATTAAATCTTGGGAACATTAAGCTTGAATATGTCGTTTTCCAAAAGCCTTAGGGCTTTTAAGTTTCAGAAACCTTTAAAAAAGTGAAATTCATCTCTTGGCAGATGTTTACGCTATTGGAAGTTATGCTTCTTGTGGTTTACATAATTACGTTGTATTATACGCTGTTTTGGCTGGTTGCGCTTCTGGATTATGAGCCAGCCGCAAAAAAGCCCTTGAAGAGGCTTCCTAAGGTTACAGTCATAGTCCCAGCTTATAATGAAGAGGCTCATCTGGAAAAAACTGTTAGCTCTATACTTTGCCTTGACTATCCTGAAAAGCTTCTTGAGGTTGTTATAGTCAATGACGGGTCAACTGATAAAACATTATCTGTTGCCAGGAAACTAATGAGAGGAAATGGCCGGGTAAAGGTGCTTGACCAGGTGCAGGGAGGAAAATGGAAGGCAATGAATTCAGGGATTGCAGTATCTTCAGGGGAGTTTGTTGCTTGTCTTGATTCTGATTCAACTGTAAAAAAGGATGCCTTGAAGAAAATGCTCCCTTTTTTTGTGGACGAAAATGTTGCAGTAGTCCTGCCTATGCTTCATGTTGACAGGCCTGAGAATCTTTTGCAAAAGATCCAGTGGCATGAGTACATTGTAAACATGTTTTATCGGAAGGTTGCTGGCATGCTTAACTGCATACATGTCGCGCCCGGCCCTTTCAGCCTTTACAGGAAGAAGACTATTGAGGCAATTGGAGGCTTCAGGGAAGGCTACAGCACCGAGGACCTTGAGATTTGCATGAGGCTCCAGAGCCTGAATTACAAGATAGTCCAGACAACGGAGACCGAGGCGTACACTGAAGCCCCAAGGAAGATAAGTGAGTTTTACAAGCAGAGGCTGCGCTGGAACCTGGGCTCAACGCTTAACATCCTTTCTTACAGGAAAATGCTCTTCAGCAAGAGGTACGGCGATTTTGGCACTTTCCAGCTGCCAATGATATTTTTTGCCACTTTTTTTGCTGTCCTTGTGCTTTGCGTTACCATTTACTTGAGCATATTCAAGCCAATTTATGAAAAAATCGCATACCTGAGCCTTGTCAACTTTGATGTCTTAACGCTCCTTAGAAGCCTTCATTTCAATAAGAATCTTCTCGACATGGATTACTTCAGCCTCTTTATGGCTGTCTCATTTTTCCTTATCAGCGGAACCGTAATTGTCCTTGCCCATAGGGCTGTCAAGCAAAAAATTAACGGCCAAGGCATTCGCGCGCTGGCCTTGTTCATGTTTGTATATTATTTGCTGCTTGGCTTTGTAAGGATGATCGTAATAAGGGACTTATTTTTCAGGAAGAGGAACAAGTGGTGAAATGATGAGGGACTTGCAGAAGAGGCGTTACATCCTTGCAGCCTTCCTGACAGCGCTGGTCTTCGTGCTCGGCCTTTCCATAGGCCTTGTAATTGAAGGGAAGAGGGTGGAACTCGTGAAAGACAAGTCCGAGGAGCTGAAGGTTGACATCAATAGCCTGCAACTGCAGTATGCATTCATGGATCAGCTCGCGCAAATCAGCAATTGCGAGGCATTTTCAAATACGTTTGACAGGAATATTGAAAGCCTGGAGTCAACAAGGCTCAAGCTGGTAGGTTACCAGCGGGATTCTACAGTTCACCGGGCCGAATTCAACCTGCTCAGGCGCACTTATATACTTTCGCAGGTCCAGTATTACCTTCTTTCGGTAAAGGGAAAGCAGCTTTGCAACAGTGACGCTGTAAATATTCTCTACTTTTTTTCAAAGGATTGCTCAAAATGCGATGATCAGTCTTTCATCCTTTCGTTTCTCAAGCAGAAATTCGGGGCAAGGCTTTTTATCTTTGGCTTTGACGTATCCTTTGATGAGGAACCGCTTTTGAACATGGTAGAAAACACATACAATGTGACTGAGTTTCCATCGTTGGTGATTGAAAACTCAACTTATAGGCAATTCCTGCCAACAGCCAATCTTACTTCCAAAATATGTGGTTTTTACAGGTCTGAACCTGATGCGTGCAAGGCGTGATTTGATTGAAGCCATTCCGCTTTCAACTTCAAAAGCAGGATATTCCCATTATTTTAATCCTGTCTGGTTTTGCCCTTGCTAGGCTCTTTTTCCTCCTGCGCTACCACCTGGCAGGCTGGGATGAGTCTGTTTACCTTGCCATGGGAAAATATGCGTACTCTATTGGCTCTTCAGGCCTTTGGGAAGTAATAAGGCCGGTTGGTCTGCCTCTTGCTGTTGGTTGGGCTTGGATTGTTGGTTTGCCATATATCAAAGTTGCGGAATCAATCAGCACACTGTTTGCAACGTTTACGATTCTCCTGACATACCTCATTGCAAAACGGGTGTTTGGCCGGAATGTTGCAGTCCTTTCAGCAGCCTTGCTTGCAACCTCTCCATGGTTTTACCTTTATTCATCTTATATTCTGTCTGAAATTCCTTCATCCTTCTTTGTTCTAGCTTCAATTCTTTTTTTCCTGAAAGGGAGATATTTTCTTTCTGGATTTATGGGCTCAATTGCAATGTTGTTCAAATTCCCGAACGCTTTGGTGTTGATAGCCTTGTTCATCTCGGTAGTTATCTGCCGCCTTTTTTTCAAAAGGCCTTTCGCCTTTAGCATGCTTGCTCCAATCAGGTATATTGCAGGCTTCTCGCTGGCAACTGTCCCTTTCCTGGTTTTCAATTATCTTTTTTACAGGCCGTTTACCTCAAATTTTGCTGATGCCCTGTTCCGCCCGTTCATTCTGGCAAGCTGGCATCAGGGAAATCCCATAAAATCTATCTCGGGCGCCTTGCAGAATTATCTTTTTTATATCCTTGAGGCATTTCGCCAGCACATTTTTTTGGCCTTTGCAGCTTTGTTTGTTGTACTCTTCTTTTGGAGAAAATGGTATGAAGACCAGGCGAAGTCATTGTTATTGTGGTTTGTTTTAGTCTATTTGGCTTACTTTTCCTTAATCCCTAACAAGGATGTCCGTTTTTTGCTGCTTTTCTTGCCTGCAGCCTGTATCCTGGCTTCAGCCGCGTTCTTTTCAGTTTTGGGCGCCCTCTTGCCACTTAGGCAGGGTATTTTTAATTACTTCAGGTCATTTGCCCTTACGGCTCTTTTTGCCTTCCTTGCGGTTTCTTTTTTCATCTCAGCCTATAAAGATCAAAGCCTCCACCACTGGTGGCCGGTTAGTGAGCCGGAAATTGTGCCAGGCGTGTACGAATCTTTTTCACAGTTGGGTATTGAAGGTCCAATCTTGACTTCAGACCCTGTTTTTGCCGCATATAACGATAATCTTTTCCTCGCATATTACGATACTTCAAGGGGGGTACCTAAGAACGTGGATCCATCTTGGAATATTAGGCGGTTATCCGCGGAGGCCGTTGTTTTTTCCCCCGATAATTTTTGCTCACAGATGGATATCGGATGTCGGACTGAAGTCCAACTGTTGCAGGAGGAGATTGAAAGGGAATTCAAGCCAATATATAACCTGAGTTTTTATGATGGCTATTTGACCTATTATTTATACCTGAACAGCAGCTATAACAAAACAAGAATTACTTAGCCTTTTTTCTTTATCTTAATCATGTCTCCAAGGGTCAATTGGTCATTCCTTGGCTGGAGGATTGTATTTTCCACAACATCTATTTTCTCAATAAGCTTTAATCCAAGCGCCTTTTCAATGCGCCTTGCTTCCTCAATTCCCGGAACCATTGCGTTTGTTTCCATTTTGTGGAGCACAGACTCCTTTACTGCTATTTTCCTGGCAAATTCTTCCTGCTTGAGGCCAAGCTGTTCCCTCTTCTGTTTGAGGAGCTGCCCGCAGTTGGCTACTACAAATTCATTTTCCTCTTCAGGCCGCGTTTTTGTCATTTCTTTTGCTTTTTTAGGCTGTGCAAAAGCGATCCTTCCAACAGCCTTCCCATATTTCCCACAAGCATCGCAAAGGGAAAGGATTGACCCTTCGATTGAAACCCTTATAGTCGCTGGCGCCCTCCCACACATTTCACAAGCCATAGAAACTACCCATGACTTTCTCTTTTTTCTTCGCTTTTTAATTTTATTGTTTGAAGCCTGCCGGATTCTCAAGGCAGCTGGCATATTCGGAATTGTTCGCCCATTCACATTTTCCACTAATGCATTGGCAGCTTGTTAGTTTGAGGCAGCCATACTCTTCCTTATATTCGCAAGTGGTAATCAAGCCTGGAGCATCCTTTGCTGTTGTGCAAACCTGATTTGAGCAGCCGCCCACACCGCATTCTAAGTCTGCCTTGCACTCTGCTGCCGCGTTTGCTTCACCCCCCTGTTGTGAATCATTTTGGGGGGTGTTCGACTTTGCGCAGCCTGATGAAATGATGGCAAGGCTAAATAGCAGGAGTAGCAGCGCGCGGGTTGTGGTGGATTTCACGCTGCTACAGGCATTCCTGCTTTTTTAATCATTTCGGTTCCAGTCAAGGTCAAGCCTCTTGATTTCCTCAAGCCCGGGCATCCTGTTCGCTTTTATTGTGCTGTCTGAGACAGTGTAGAGCACGTCATCCATGTAGAGCGACCTCTTGATAGAGCTGGTTGAGCCAAAGTAATATCCACTTTTAAGCAAATCCTGGCCATCATCAAGATGCGTTACCCTGCCTTTCAGCTCAAAGCCGCTCTCAGGGCTGAGGCTGAACACGTAAGCTCCCTGCCAGGTGTAATCGCCATAGGCATTTGCCGGCAATTTCCCCGCATACCTGCTTCTGTCAATCTCTGCAAGCAGGACTGGTATGACAAGAAGGTTTTTTTCCTTGCCGAACAGGACAGCCTTATGATTCTGCAAGGCATAGCTGTCAGTTCCCCTGTCTCCAATGGCATATTTTGAAATCTCCTTGGGATTTTCCGGGTCTGTTACGTCAAACAAAGCCAGTTTTAATCCTTGATACCACGTAAAGCCACCATTTTCTGCTTCAACAGCATCCTTTCCTATCCCGATCAGGTGGTTTTCATCGTATGGCTGGAGGTAGTCAGAGTATCCCGGTATTTTCAGTTTTCCAAGTACTTGTGGATTGGCAGGATCATTAAGATCTATGACAAATAGTGGGTCAACTTTCTCAAATGTGACCACATATGCCTTGTTTCCCATAAACCTGGCTGAGTAGATAGTTTCACCAGGCGCAAGATTCTCAACCTTCCCTGCAATTTGCAGGTTTTCATCAAGGACATATACGTTGTTTTGTGATGGCTGTTGTCGATCCCAAGCCTGTCCAATTGTAGTTGCCAGCCTGAAGTTGCCATTGTACTCGTCCATTGAGAACTGGTTTAGCAAATGCCCCGGCACTGTTCCAAGGCCTTCATATTTGACATTCCCATTGTTTATGGAGAGCTTCTGGACAATAGTTTTTTCCTCCGGCGTCATCCTTATATTAAACTCCGTTGCTTTGGCTGATAAGTCCCGCTCAAGCCTCTGTTTTTCCTCATCGGAAACGGTCTTAAAATAATCTTCGGCTATCTTCATCGACTGTTCCATTTTATTCTTAACATTACCATTCCCTTTGTTAACATCATCTAATTTTTTGGCAATGTCCTTGGGCAACAGGGGTACAATGATTTCATTTAACATCCTCATGGGAGTGTATACATTGCTCCATTGTGTGTACGTTATGTAGAGGTTATCCTGAGACATGTAGATGTTTTGCGAACTTCCAAGGAATGTCTTGCTGGTGTAATTGGCTGAATCATCCTGTGTGTTAACCGAAACGACATTAATGTATCCATGTGCGTCCGAATTATTTTCAAAGTAATAAACGTCCATAGCTGTCATGTCGCTTTCGATTCCATTCTGCCATATTCTTGGCATTGGTACCGGACCTTCTCCGTAGTAGTTTATTAGCTGGTTGGCAATTGCATAAACATAATCTCCAATCATTCTTGCATCCTGCAAATTGCCGGTTACAGTCAGATTTCTGGTAAGCTTCGGGTTTCCCTTGTCAGAAACGTCATAAATCTGAATGCCTGTAACTATATCTGAAATCCTTGTTGGCATTGCCATGATGGGCTTTCTCCTGCCAGCCTGATAAACAGGATAATCCTGAGTAAAAATGATAAGTTTATCCTTATTGATGAAGAGTTTTGTTGGTGAACTTTCCATCTGTATTTTTGAAACAATCCGGGCATTTTCAGCAGGATACGCATCAGCTATAATGACTTTGTTTCCCGAAATTGTGTAAATGTGTTTTCCATCGTTTTTTGTTATGTCTGCCTCATCAACATCGGAAACCTGCACATTGGTCTTTGAATAGTCCGATGCTTCTGAACCAGTTGAGCTTGTCATCACGCTTGTTGCAGAAAAGCTTCTTTGGGAACTTTGCAGGTAAGAAGTATAAGAGTATTGGCTTAGGTCTATGAAGTCCTTAAGTTCCTGCTCAGAGCTAAAATGCATTAACCCCTTTTCATGGCTTTTTGGAAGATTTTGTTCTGCAATCAGTGCAGCTGCCCCAACCATTGCAAATCCTATGATAAAAATAAATGCCGGGAATACAAGTTTATTGCTCATTTACATCACCTTACCAATTAGAAAAGAGTCTGTTTTATTTATAGCCCAAAGTAAGCTTCAAGTCAGCTTGAAGCTTTCCTTGACCTTACATAATCAAACAAAATGAAAGCTGCAATGGCAACTGCTGCCCCTGCTATAAACCAAAGGACCACTTGTTGTGAAGTTTGAGTTTGTGCAGCCTTCTCCACCATAATGGCTGATTGGTTTGCAGCTTCTGCTGCGCTTTGCGCAAGAGGCATCATTGCTTTATCCCCAACAAACTCTGGCGCATAAGTCTTGCTTACTGGCCTTAGCACATTTAAAGCCTGCAATGCAAGTGCCGTTACAGCTGTAACTCCAATTACTGGCAGAATCTTCCTGAGCTTGCTTGCAAGGCTTTCTGTTGCCGTCGCCTTTGGGGCTATTATGATATACTTGTTTGCCAGGCTGTAATGGTCAACCTCTCTTCCCTTGCTTGAATAATGGAACTCCTCAGCCTTAACAATGCCGCTTTGAAGCAGCTGTTTTAGGTTGTAATGGACTGTTGAAAGGGGTATTCCTAGCTCTTTTGAAATCTCGCTTTCAGTAGTATCTTTTTTGCCAGTGATGTAGTCAAGTATTCGCCTGCAAACATCGTTTGTTATGATTTGGGCAAGCTGCCTTGCCTTGCTTTCCTCGAGGGAAACAAGCAAGAAATTCTTAGATGCCATTTCTATGGATGTGCTGCAACCTGTATATATACCCTTCCAAAGCTTCAACTGAACTTGAATTTATTGGCAAATTCTTTTAAACCTTGGATAACTCTTTGAAATGAATGGATGAGATAAGAATTCGCTTGGCCGATGGGGCAGAACCGGATATCTTGAACTCACTTTTCAACATAGTGCCTAAAGAATGCAACTACTTGCACCAGCATGACATTGAAAAGGGCAAGACCTTTGTTAAGGTGGTTGGCAAGTGAAAACTATCGTTGTAACAGGCACTCCAGGCACAGGGAAGTCTGTTTTAGCTAAAAAGCTCTCACTTTTGCTTGATTATGCGTACTTTGATGTGAATTCCTTCATCAAAACCGCTCACATTTACAGCGGCTACGACAGGAAAAGGCGCTCTTACGAGGTCGAAGAGGGAAAACTGGCCAGGGAACTCGTAAAAGTGAGGGAAAATGCCCTAAAAACCGGCAGGAAGGGCATAATTTTTGACTCTCACATGTCTCACTATCTGTCGCCCAGATATGCTGACCTGTGCCTAGTGGTGCGCTGCAGCCTCAAAACCCTTCAGAAAAGGCTCTTGGGAAAGGGCTACGGGCCCCCCAAAGTGCGGGAAAACCTTGACGCAGAGATATTTGAGGTCTGTCTTTCAGAGGCTCGCGAAGCTGGCCATAAGGTGCTAGAATTTGACACCACCTCTACCTCCCAAATTGCAATCAAGACGCTTGTGCAAAAGATAAAAAAATCAGTCCGTACTTAGTTCGGATTTAGTCCGGACTTAGTCCGTTAACGGACTTCTTCTTCATGACCTTTTTCAGCTGCGATTACCTTCTTGGCACCCTTTTCTATCTGTCTAAGCATCTTCTTGTGCCTCAGTTCCCTGAAATAATCATAGAATGCCGTCCTTCCGCACAAGGCCTTTTCTCCGACGACAATCTCCTCGATTTCTCTTGTTGAATATGCTTCGCGCTCCGCTAAATCGAGAATTTGTTTGAGAACATAATCCTTTCTCCTGCTTCTGAGCATGCTTACGACGCGGTTCTCAAAAAATGTCCGTTTTCTGTCCGGATTCAGTTCGGATTTAGTCCGGATTAAGTTCGTTTCCGGACTGGATTCGGTCCGTTCCCGGACTTCCCTGTGCTCTTTCAGGCTTTCCTTGGCATTTTTCAGCTCATCCCTGACCTGTTGGAGGGCGATTTTTAGCTCAGAAGCCTCGCTTTTAAGGCCTTCAATCATGATCTTGTGTTCCCCGAGCTCCCTTTGTGTCTTTGTGTGCCTTTGCTCATTCATGATGTCCTTATGGCGAAGGTACTTTACCCAGGAGCTCAAGAGTGAGATGTCTTGCTTTACTTTTGAGAATGCAGCTATTACCTTGCCTTCTATCATGGAAAGTGGAGATATGGAAATCTCTTGAGTTTTCCTCTCACTTTTTGATTCCTTTGAGCTAAAAATGCCTAAAAAACCCATTTTTCCACTCTCCTGTCCAAAAGGTCATATTTAAATACTTCGCTCAATGGAGCGTAGGGGTTTAAAGTGAGTGTTTTAGATATGGTTTTGAGAGCAAAACTTAAGAAAACTCAAAAGAAGTTCGCTTAAAAACTCAAAAGTGAGGGTAAAATGAAGAATCAGCTTGCTTCCGTTGAACTGAAGGTTCTCGTAGGTGAGTTCCAGCAGCTTAAAGGAGCCAGGTTAGAGAAGGTTTACGATTTGAATGCAACTGCTGGTGGAAAGGCAGGCAAGTCTGTTGTGTTGCAGCTGAACAAAAGTGAGGGCAGGAAGCTCTTTATGGTTCTTTTGGCCCCTTCCGCGGTTTTCTTTTCAGCCTCTAAGCCGGAACTTAGTGAGGACCAAAGTCGTCTTTGTTCAATTTTAAGGCATCACCTTGATAATGCGAGGCTGGTTTCCATCAACCAGCTGGCATCAGAAAGGATTCTTGAATTTGTTTTCTCGTCGGCAAAGGGCGAACTTAAGTTGATTGTTGAGCTTTTCAGCAAGGGCAATATTGTTCTTTTGAACGATCAAGGCGTTATTGTTGATGCTGCAGAGCTTCAGCATTGGAAGGATAGGACAATCAGGCCAGGCTTCCTTTATTCCCCTCCTCCTGCATCTGCAGATTTTGCGTCCATCAGTAAAGATCAGTTCAGCAGTCTTATTTTGTCGTCGGGGAAAAGTTCTGTTGTTAAGGTGATGGCTGTTGATGTTGGCCTTTCAGGAACATATGCGGAGGAGGTTTGCAGCATTGCCCGGCTTGAAAAGGACAGGCAGCCAAAGGAGCTCTCAGCATCCGAAATAGGCTTGCTCTATTCTTCATTGCAGCAATTGCTTTCAAGGAAATCAGAGCCAATTGCGGCCCTCGACGATAAAAATGCGATAAGAGAAGTTTTTCCTTTCCCCCTGAAATCCTTTTCCGCAGCCAGCATCAAGAGTTTTGATTCTTTTAACGATGCTGTTTCCTCATCTGTTCTCCTGTTGCTTGAATCCTCAGCAGTCTCAGAAAGGCAGGCTTCATTCAACAGGCGCATAAGGGAGCTTGAGATCGCTATTGAGCAGCAGAAGGCAACAATCATTGCCATGGAACGGGTGGTTCAGGAGTCAACTGCAGTAGCTGAGGCCATATACCTGAATTATGCTGAAGTGAAGCAGATCCTTGATGACTATAACCTGCTCAGGAAAACCTTCACGCCAGTCCAGCTTAGGGAATACTTTAAGTCCGATAAAAAAGTTGTTTCTATCGACGAGAAAACAGGCACAATTACCTTGGAACTTGCTTAGCGTGTCTCAGAATTTGATATTGCCTCAAGTCCCTTTTCCTTGCTGGTTGCACGGTCTCTTATTGCTTTTACAAGGCTTCCCAAGCCATCAGCTGCCTTTTGAATAACAACATTGCCAACCGTTTGGGGATAGGCCAAGTATGAGCCTATTTGAGTTGCCATGCAGACAGTGCTGAAGTAGAGGTTTGCGAGGAATTGGCCAAATCCTGTTGTTTCGGGAACAGCATGCCCTTGTGGCAATGGCGTGTAATAGTGTTCATTAAGCATTTCGTCAGCAGTAACCATACTTATCCATCTTTCGCCTTACTAATTCGGTAGACTAGTATACGAATAGCTATACTAATATTTAAAAATTGTTGTTCTAGACTCAATAATAGAAGTCTTTGTTACCTCCCTTTTCTTCTTTGCTGGCCATGCCCTGTGCTTTCCCAAACAGCGAGATGAAGACGTCCTTATCTACGGCTATGCCTGCCGCCGTAAGTGAATCTGCAAGGTTATACCCTGAGTAGTCTGAAGAAGCGTCGTATTCGAGAAGCTTTTTGGCTGTGTGGCTGCAAAGGAATCCTTCGTTCAGCGCAAGCACAATCTCCTTGTCTTTCTCGTCGAGAAGTCGCGCATTTTCAATATCGATTTTGTGCCCTTCCAGGCTGTGATTTGCCATCTCCAAATTAAGCAGGGCAGCTGCAATTTCCTTGAAGCTGCTTTTGCTTATCCATGCCTGAAGCTGTTGCTGGCCTGTATGCCCCAGAAATGCCCCTAGGTTCTCACTTTTTGTCTTAACCGGCCTAATCACCCGTCCAAGATACTTTGCCACTTTCTGCCTGGGTCCTGAGCCTGTCCAACTGTTGGTTACAAGATAGGCATATTCCTTGCCAGATATGCGTTTAACCCTGATAAATGTCATTTCGTATTTTAGGCACTAGGTGATACTTAAATGTTTTCCTTCATATACCAGTATACGGATTACGCCAAAAATCTTTTTTATTTATAAATGAACCGTTTAACTTAAAAGATAAGAAAAGTGTGAACAGCGATCTTACGTTCCCGCACGACGTGCAGTACTGGTAAAAACGTGCGCCCGCTTGACTGCCGAGTTCGAAATGGGATCGGGTATACCCGGGCGGCCATGGCCGTTCACGGAGTGGTGGTTTTAGTGCTTGCTTATAAAATTAACTGCCAGCAAAACCAAAATGTTTATATATAATTAGATTATATGCGGTTGCGGTGATGAACTATGCAGGCGTTTGAAACAACTCCAAAGCAGTGGGGAAATTCGTTAGGGATAACAATACCTAAGGAAGTGGTTGACAAGGAGCAGCTTTCTCCAGGCAAGAAGGTGCGTGTGCTTGTTGTGGCGGACAGGCAGAATGAGTTGCGCAAGGTTTTTGGCTCCCTTAAGCTTAAGATGCCAACCCAGAAGGCAATGGAGGAGATTGACAGGGAGTACCATGACTGAGGCAGGCAGTTTTTTTGCAGATACTTATGCCTTGCTTGAGCTGATAGGAGGGAATCCGGATTATCTGCCTTACCTCGACTCTGTTGCGGTCACTACAAAATTTCACCTTGCTGAACTGTATTATCACCTGCTGAGGTTTTATTCTGTTGAAGATGCAAACCGCTACCTTGACTTTTATGCAGAGTTTCTTGTTCCTGTCTCTCTTTCATCGATAGTTGCTGCTATGCAGTTTAAACTGCGGCACAAGGATGAAAAGCTCAGCTATGCTGACTGCATCGGGTATGCCGTAGCGGCCGAGATGGGCATGAAGTTTCTCACTGGCGATGAGAAATTCAGCGGCAAGGAAAACACAGAATTTGTTAAGTGAGCCTGCATTTCATTTTACTATCAGTTCAGGCAGCGCGTATCTTCCTTCCCTGGCGACTGCCAGCAGAGGGTGCTCTTGCCTGATGACTGTCAATGTTACGGCACTGGTTGGCGGCATCATCTCTTCAAAATGTTCTTCTGCAAATTTTGGAAGTTCTTGTATTGGCACGTATAGCGCATGCTTGGCCGCTGTTTGAATTGCCAGCTCATTAGGCGCCCAGCTGCCTAGAATCTGCGCAACCCATCGCCTTGTTGCTACAATGCTTTCAAGAGTCTGTTGCCTTTGCATCTGAGAGGCGTAACTTAAAGGTGCTATTTAATTTTCCCTATTATAACGACTAACTAGTAACGAAATAAGTTCACTTAGAAATTGCCTTCGTATCGGATATAGAGTGCACATGCTGCTCCCTTTCGGAGCTTGCATGGCCATAAAGCAGACCTTGGCCAGCCAGCCTTGGGAAGACATCGTATTCAAGGCTGCTTCCTTCTATGTTGAATATTTCGGGGGTTGCGACAAATATCGGTGAGAATACGAGATAGACGTCTGTTTTCTTTGGCTTTTGTATGAATTCAAGTATCTTGTTTCCTTCAACCTTTACTGTGCCTTTCTCGATTGGGTTGGGCGCTGTTGTCAAAACCAGTGTTGCCACTGCGGTTCCCTGCTTGACATGCTGGTTCCATAGCTCCTGAATATTGATCCTGTCAAATATTATGTGCCCGTAAACTGCCAGGAAGTTGTTTGTTATCTTGCCTTTTAGCAGCCTTAGGCTGTCTGCGCTCCCATCGCTTTCCTTTTCTTCGACATATGTTACCTTGATGTTGAAGTTGCTTCCATCCTTGAGTATGTTGAAAACCTGTGTCAGAACATTCTGCCTTGCAACTATGAAGATATCCCTGAAGCCGTTTTCACGCAGTTTTTTCACTGCCTTTTCTATTACCGTGGTATTTCCTATCCTTGCCGTTATCCTGTACGCTGTTTCTGAAATCCTGAGCTTTTCTTCCGGTCCGCCTGCAAGTATTGCTGCCTGCTTCCGCTCGCCCATTGCAGTTTTCGCCAGGAACTCAATTGCCTGTGATCTGTTCCTGATGAAGACGTTGTCTATTGCCGAGTCAATACCTCTAAGTACGTTATCTTCTATCGTAACGCTGATTTTTCGTTTCATGCCTATTGGGCTAAAAAGGAGCCTATTATATAAACCTGTCGCATAAAGTAGGATGAAGGTAAGATATTTATACTCTGTTTGGTTTGGATTTTTTTATGAAGATTGCAATTGTTGGCAGCGGTTATGTTGGCCTGGTTACTGGCGCTTGCTTTTCCAATCTCGGCAATGATGTGATTTGTGTTGATGTTGATGATGAGAAGATATCCAACCTGAGGAAAGGGATTGTTCCCTTCTTTGAGCCCGGCCTGCGTGATATGGTTGAGATGAACCTTGCACAAAAGCGCCTCATGTTTACAACTGATGCTGAGCTTGCCTTCAAGAATTCTGAAGTTATTTTTATTGCTGTTGGAACGCCTTCCGGAAAGGATGGCAGTGCTGATTTGTCAAGCGTTTTTTCAGTTGCCGAGCAGATTGCCCGTTACCTTGATTCCTACAGGGTAATCATCATTAAGAGCACTGTCCCTGTCGGCACCTGCCACAAGCTTAAGGAGTTTATCAGGCAAAAGCTGAAGAGGCCTGTTGAGTTCGATGTTGTTTCCAATCCAGAATTCCTGAGGGAGGGTGAGGCCGTGAATGATTTCATGATTCCGGACAGGATTGTGGTTGGCATTGATAACGGGAAGTCAAGGGAAGTAATGACCGCCCTATACCGCCCTGTTGAGAGGACTGGCAAGCCCATTCTTTTCACTGATATAAAAAGCTCAGAGCTTATTAAGTATGCAAGCAATGCCATGCTTGCCGCAAGGATTTCATTCATGAATGAGCTTTCGCATCTTTGTGAAAAGGTTGGGGCTGACATAAAGGTAATTGCGAAGGGGATTGGCCTTGATAACAGGATTGGCCCAAGGTTCTTGCAGGCAGGCATAGGCTATGGCGGAAGCTGCTTCCCAAAGGATGTCAAGGCCCTTATCCAGATGATGAAGCAGCAAGGCTGCAATGCTCCCCTCCTTGAATCAATTGATGCAGTCAATGAATTGCAAAAGCATTCTGTTGTTCCTAAAGTCCAGCAGCTTGTTCCTGATGTCAAGGGAAAGAAAATTGCCCTTTGGGGGCTTTCCTTCAAGCCCAAGACGGATGATATGAGGGAGGCTCCTTCTATTGTCATAGCCAGGCAGCTCCAGGAGCTTGGCGCTGAGGTTCACGCTTTTGACCCTGTTTCGGAGAGGAACGCAAAGACTATTTTGAGTAATGTGCATTACGCTGACACGCCTTTGGGCGCCTTGGATGGGGCAAGTTGCCTTGTGGTTGTTACCGAGTGGGACCTTTTCCGGGAGCTTGACAAGAACAGGATGAGGCAGCTTATGTTATCTCCTAATGTTGTTGATGGCCGTAACATATATGAGCCTGAGGAGATGAGGGCTCTTGGCTTTAATTATGTTGGCATTGGCAGGGGTTGATTTGGTATGAAAGCAATTATTACTGCCGCCGGGTATGCTTCCCGCTTGTGGCCTTTGACAAGGGACACCCCTAAGCCGCTTCTTGAAATTAAGGGAAAGTCCATTATTGGGCATATCATTGCCAAGATTTCTGAAATTCCGGCCGTTGATTCCATCTTTATCGTTACGAATTCCAAATTCGAGCAGTCCTTCAGGAACTGGCTTGAAGCAGCTGGGGGAAGCTTTAATGTTCCTGTGAAGCTTGTTAATGATGGCACGACATCAAACGATGACAGGCTTGGCCAGGTTGGCGATATCCTGTTTGTTATGGCTCAGGAAGGGATTGATGATGATATTCTTGTTGTTGCAGGTGATAACCTGTTCAATTTTTCATTGCTGCCTTCCTATAACGCGTTTGTTCAGCAAAGAAGGAGGATTTTGAATCCTCTTTGGGAATCAAAGTCTTACAAGGTTGCCAGGGAATCAGGAAGTGTTATGATTGATGAAAATACTGGTGAATTCGTGGAGTTTATGGAGAAGTCGCCTTCCCCGAAATCAACTCTCATTTCGCTTGGCATCTACTTTTTTCCGAAGGAAAAGCTAAACCTTATCAGGGAGTATGTTGCTGAGAAGAATAATCCTGATAAGATGGGTTTTTTCATCATGTGGCTTATGCAGAGGGAAAATGTCCAGGGCCATGTTTACAATGATTCATGGTTTGATATTGGCTGGATTGAGGCCCTTGAGACTGCAAGGAAGGAGTTTGAGCCTTAGATTCCAGAATCGCGTTTTGTTTGCTTGTGAAAGTACACGTCAAAGAAAAGCCTCACGATTGTGGTGAGAACTCCTATTACGTTCTTTATTTTGAAGATTCGCAGGACGTTTTTCCCAAGTTGCTGGTGTGGCCTTATTCTCATTGGGACTTCCTTGTAGGAGTGTCCTGCTCTTATCATGTGCACCAGTATTTCAGCCTGGAATGCAAAGCTGTTTGTTGTCATTTTTGCCTTTTTTATCAGGGATGTTTCGTACACTGCAAGGCCATTGTAGTACCTTAGGTGCAGCCTGAATAGCGTGTTCAACAGTGTTGTGAAGCTGGCTGAAACTATCCTCCTGACCCAGGGCCGAGCCTCTTTATTTACAGTGTATGACAGGACAATGTCTGCTTCTCCCGCATGTGATAGTATTTCTGTGACTGACTCATCTTCTGTTTCGTTATCGCCTGGCAGCATTATGACGTAATCCTTGTTTGCCCTCATTATTCCTTCCCGGTACATTGCGCCCAGTCCCCTGTTTATTTTGAAGTCGAAGAATTTTACCTTTGGGTTTTTTTTGGCAAGCTGCTCGGCTGTTTCGGCTGTGTTGTCTGTGCTTCCATCATTGAGGATCAGGAGCTCGTAATCCTCGAAAATCTGCCTTGCTGACTTGTCTATGGTTTCCACTGCCGCTTCAAGATTTCTTCCTTCATTGAATGCAGGAATGATGATCGAAAGCGATTTTTCTTTGTTCATTTGCGCACCTTTTATGTTGAGAAGTAGGCGCTTACTTTCCCGCTTTCGCATATTTTCTTGAAGTTGAATGTTTTGTCTCCAAATATCAAAGACATTGCTTGGTTGAACAGCTCTGTTGGCTTGTGCGGTGTTCCTTCCTGTGGCTGGCTTACTATCTCTCCGCTTTTTACAAGGCCATTGAGCTCATTTACTATCCCACTAAGTTTCGTTACCGCTTCCCTATTCCCGTCGTTTATTACGTTAGAAAACCTGTCTTCCCTGAACCATTGCTGGTAAGCTTTGAAATTGTAGGTTAACAGGTTTTTTTTGGCAAACTCCTTTATCCTTGCAGTTGTTCGGCCTTCATAAAGTGACCTGAGCCATAGATTAAGCCTGCCGAATGCTTTTACATATTCCTTGCTAAGCCCTGTTGAGAGGACATCAGGGACTTCTTCTGTGGTTTCCATTTTCTGGCTCCATTTAAATGAAATTTACGTGCAATGGCGCTTTTCCATCGGGCTCTGGTATTTTTACTCCCTGTTCAACAAGGTAGAATAGGCGCTCGTTTATTTTGTGCTGCAGGCAAAGTGCGCCGCACATTTTTTGGGCGTCGAATTTTTCTGATTTCAGGTAATTCATTACTTCCCAGTATTTTTCGCTCTTCCAGATGTCCTTGAACCTTTGCTTTGTTATGTCTCCAATGTGGAACTGCTTGTATCTTGGGTTGAATAGCATTCCGCATGGGGCGACCAGGCCAGAACCTGAGAATTGGATGAGAAACGGGGGCCCGTAGCATCTCTTGTATGCTCTTTTGCCGTCGCTGAGTATTTTTGACCATTTCGGTATTACCTTGTAGGTGTCTGTTGATACCGCTTCTGCTGCTTTTATGTCTGGTATTGTTTCCTCATACTCCCTGTAATCGACCCCAAGGCTTCCCATTTCATCGTCGCTGCAGTGCTTTATGACCAGGTAGTCAACCCCCAATTTTTTCCCAAGCTCTGCAAGCGGGAGTAGCTGTTCCCTGAACTGTGGCATGAAAACCATTTGCATCCCGATTGTTACGGGAAGGTTTTTTTCTTTCTTTATTTTGACCGCTTTTGCGATTGTGCTTATTACCTTGTCGAAGTGTTTTTCAGGCATTCCCATTATTTCAGAATACCTTGCTGGTTCCCCGGCTGATATGTTAAACCTCAGGTAAGTCAATGCAGGCAGTATTTCGGGCAGCCTTTCGTCTTTCAGCAGGAATCCGTTGGTTGCCAGGGCCATGTCCAGGCCGTTTGCTTTTCCCCTCAGGATTGCATCGTAAACGTAAGGGTGGACTGTGCTTTCGCCATCGCTGACAAAGCTTACGGCCTTTACTCCAATTTCTGCAGCATCGTCAAGGAAATTGTTGATGCTTTCCGGCGTTTGCCTTGTAACGTCGCTGTTTAATTCTGCCAATTCATTGTCCTGAAGCATTGCATAGCAAAAGGTGCATCGCGCATTGCAGGCCCGTGTTAATGCCATGTCTACGGTTATTGGTGCTATCCTTTCCCCTCTTAGCCATGCTTCAACTCTGTCTTTGTGCCATGCCAGCTTATCCCCATCCAGCAAAAGCCCGTTTATGACCTTCTGGTTGAACATGAACGTAAGGTCGTTGTTGCCCTGAGAACCATTTGCCGGCTGGCAATTGTTTAATGCACATGGTTTTGCTTCGGCCATTTTTTTAAATCCCCAACTATTTTGAAAGGTTTCGCTCCTAGAATATTCTTTATAAATTTTTCTAGTCGCCTTTAACATTGCAAAAAAATTAATATAGGGTCTCTTTGCCTAAAGCCTGATGGAAGTCCCATATTCTTACCTTGAGGAGCAGTTCAGCAATCCTGAGCCCATCCTTGATGACATCAGGAAGCTTGTCAAGTCCGGCGATTTTACGCTTGGCCGCGAATTGGCAAAGTTTGAGCAGGGTTTTTCATCTTTGATTGGCTGTAAGAATGGCATCGGGGTTGGCAGCGGCACAGATGCATTGAGGCTTTCCCTTATTGCCTTGGGCGTCAGGCAGGGTGATGAGGTAATTACTGCAGCCAACTCATTTTACGCGACTGCTGGCGCGATTGCAACTGTTGGTGCTCGTCCTGTTTTTGTTGATGTTGGGGATGATTATAATATTAATCCTTCTTTGATTGAGCCTGCAATTACTGGAAATACCAAGGCTATTATCCCTGTTCATTTGAATGGCAGTCCTGCTGATATGGGTTCAATCATGGCCATTTCCGGGAAGAGGGGCATTCCTGTGGTTGAGGATGCTTGCCAGGCTATTGGCGCTGAAATAAATGGCAAAAAGGCGGGCTCATTTGGAGTTTCTGGCTGCTTCAGCCTCCATCCGCTTAAGCCTATTAATGTCTGGGGGGATGGCGGCATTATTGTTACCGACTCTGATGAGTTCAGGGATAAGCTTCTGCTTCTAAGGAACCATGGCCTTATAAGCCGTGATGAGTGCGCTTTTTTTGCTTATAACAGCAGGCTTGACACCCTTCATGCTGTTGTCGGCAATCATTTGATGAAGGATGTTGGCTGGATTGTGGGCAGGAAGATTGAGAATGCAGGTTTTTACGATGAAGAGCTTTCCAGGATTCCGGAAGTCCACGTTCCTGAGAGAAGGGCTGGATTCAAGAGTGTATTTCACAATTACATTGTGATGGCGGAAAGGAGGGATAGCCTGCTTGCTTTCCTGAGGAAGAATGGCGTCGATGCAAAGGTTCATTATCCGATCCCGCTGCATTTGCAAAAGGCCAGCCGTTACCTTGGTTATAAGAATGGAGATTTCCCGGTTGCTGAGGCCCAGGAGGAAAAAATAATATCCCTCCCTGTTCATCAGCACCTTAAGCAGGAGCAGCTTGATTATGTTATTAAACTGGTGAGGGAGTTTTACTCATGAAAGTTAGGTATGTTGACATTGCAGCGCAATATGCTTCTTTGAGGAATGAAATCCTGAAGAGGCTTGATGAGGTTATGCAGTCCGCGGATTTTATCCTTGGCAGCGAACTTGGGAATTTTGAGCAGGCCTTTGCTGGTTACTGTGGCGTGAAGCATTCAATTGGTGTTGCCAATGGGACTGATGCGCTTTTCCTTTCGATGAAGGCATTGGGCATTGGCCCGGGTGATGAGGTTATCACAGCTCCAAATTCTTTTTTGGCAACGGCAGCTACTGTTGTTGCTGTTGGTGCTCGTCCTGTTTTTGTTGATGTTGGGGATGATTATAATATTAATCCTTCTTTGATTGAGCCTGCAATTACTGGAAATACCAAGGCTATTATCCCTGTTCACCTTACTGGAAGGCCCGCGAGGATGCGTGAAATCTCTTCAATCGCAAGGGAAAATAATCTTTTTGTTGTTGAGGATGCCGCCCAGTCTGTTGGTGCCTCTTTGGATGGCGTGAAGACAGGCTCCATTGGCAACCTTGGCTGTTTCAGCTTTCATCCTTTGAAGACGCTTAATGCTTATGGTGATGCAGGAGCCATTACTACTAATGATTCTGATCTTTGTGAGGTGCTTGTTAAGCTTCGTAATCATGGCTTGAGGAACAGGGATGAGTGCGACTTTTGGGGTTACAATTCAAGGCTTGACAGCTTGCAGGCTGCAATTTTGAATGTCAAGCTTGACCATGTTGACAGTTGGAACAAGCGAAAGAGGGAGATGGCTGATATTTACCGTGAGCAGTTGGAAGACTGTAAGGGCGTAAGCAGTGTTCCAGTTGACCGGCCAGGAGAAGAAGCAGTTTACCACACATTCATCATTAGATGCGAGCGCAGGGATGAGCTTCAGCAGCACTTGTTATCAT
>CAYUOQ010000002.1:0-10566 GCA_964446445.1 uncultured Methanosarcinales archaeon | reverse complement strand
GCTTCATTTGCAAAAGTCAGCTTCTTCCCTTGGTTACAGGCAAGGGGATTTTCCAAATGCTGAGGCGCAGGCCAAGTCCATCCTTAGCCTGCCAATTTATCCAGAACTGCCAGATGAGGCTATCGGTGTTGTTTGCAGTGCAATCAGGCAGTTTTACAGGTAGTTTTTGAAAAACTTTTTATTGTTACTCTGGAACCGATTTTTGAAAAATGGAAAGGGAAAGGCTTATTGGAGAGTTGAAGGCGCTGTATCCTTTGGAACGGCTTAATGAGCTTGTTGGTAAGTTCAAGCCTATCAAGGTATTGGTTATCGGTGATGCAATAATTGACGAGTACCATTTCACTTCCCCCAAAGGCAGGGCAAGCAAGGATCCCATTCTTTCCGTTGATTACGTGAGCCATGAGGTCTATGCAGGCGGTATTTTTGCCATTGCCAATCACATAAGCACCTTTGTTGAAAGTGTTACAATGGTGACAATGCTTGGTGATAGGGATGACAGGAAGGACTTCATTCTTCAGAACATTTGCAAGAACATTAAGCCTGTTTTTTTTGTTAAGAAAAATTCGCCCACAACTGTAAAGAAGAGGTATTTGAATGCCCTTCGCAATGAGAAGCTGTTCAAGGTTGAGTTTATCAACGACTCTCCATTATCTGAGGAGTTGGATGCTGAAATAGTTGGATTTCTTGAGCGTGAGCTGCCAAAGTATGACCTTGTTATCGCTGGCGATTTCGGGCACAGCCTGATATCTGAAAAGGTTATGAGGGCGCTTGAGCAGAAGTCAAAATACTTGGCTCTTAATGTTCAGTCTAATAGTGCAAACCTTGGCTTCAATTTTGTGACAAAGTACAAGTCGGCTGATTACATCACTATGGACGTGCCTGAGCTTTTGTACGCTGTTTCTGACAGGTTCAGTCCGGTTCGTGTTCTCGCTGAGAAGCTGCATGAGAAGGCTGGCTTCAACAGATTCCTAATTACTCTTGGTAAGGATGGTGTTGACTTTTTCCATGACGGTGTCCAGACCTTTTTCCCTGCTTTTGTGCTAAGGCCTCGTGATACTGTCGGCGCTGGTGATGCTGTGCTGGCAATTACTTCGCTTTTTGCATACGCAGGTTATGATGATCTTATACCCTTCATTGCAAACTGTGTTGGTGGCATTGCGGTTTCTTACATGGGCAATAAGGAGTTTGTCAGCAAGGAAAGCCTCCTTGCTTTTGTTGCCAGGGCTTACGATGGAGAGAATGAGCTGAATTGATTTTCAAGATGTTATTTTTTCGAATTCTTCTTTTAGCTGCTCGTAACTTTTTCCTGTCACGTCTATGAATTTGGCATGGAGGCTTTTTGCCATTCCAGCATCGTCCTGGCTGTTTCCAAGGATTATGACTGAGTCAAAGTCTTCAAGTTTTTTGCCAAGCTTCTTCAGGGCGTCCAAAAGCATTTTCGGGCTTGGCTTTCTTGCTGTTTTTCCCTTTACAAAGGCAGGATTAAATGTTTCGCCGCATGCTTCAGCATAATTTTTGTCAACGTCAGGGCAGTATTGCCAATCATCTATTGTTACCCCTTTTAGAAGTGAGCTTATATGCTTGTTTACGTCCTCAATGACGCTTGTTTTGAAGTATCCCCTTGCTGCTCCCTGTTGGTTTGAAACTACAACTTTGGTTGTGTCATATCTTGTTTGTGCGTAAATTAAAATGTCTGCGACTGGCTTTTTTATTTTTGTCTGGTCCTTCCAGTTCCTGTCCCTTCCAAGGTATTCGACATGCTCTATCAGCGTGCCGTCCCTGTCAATTCCCAGGAGTATTCGTTTCCTGCGTTCGCTTTGAATTTGCCTTATGATGTCTGTTGTTGAAAGCTTTTGGTCTTTTGTGTAGTTTATCTGGCCTCCTGCAGATTCAATCGCTTCCCGCTCTGCAGTTATGCCTGGTGTGGTCTTGCCAATGAAGTCTGGTCCCTTGATGTAGAATGTCGGCTTTAGCTTTTTTATGATGTCAACGCTTTGTTCAAGCCTGTTTATCATTACATAATCAACGGATTGCAATCCGGCTATTGAGTATGCCCGGAGAATTTCTGAAAATATTGGCCTGTTGTTGCCTTTTCTTTTACTTACATTCTTGTCTGCAGCTACTGCCACAAAAAGCGTGTCGCATATTTTTTTGGCTGATTCGAAATGCCTGATATGACCTGGGTGGAGAAGGTCGAATCCTCCGCTGCACAAGCCGCTTGTCTTTTCCTGCTTTTTAAGCTCGGAAATCTTCCTTGCAGCTTCTTCCAGGCTGATTATCTTGCTGCTTGCATAGTTCTTTTTGTTGTCTTCCTTTATCATCTTAGAATGGCCCTGTAAAGCTTGAGTCAGGCACGTCCAGGTGCTTTGGTTCCTTCTTTTTCTCTTCCTTTAGAAGCTGGCTTAAGTCCTTTCCCAGCATCCTTCCAGCCTCTTCTATTATGTTCGTGTATCTTGGGTAATAATGCTTTGCAAGCTCTGGAGTTGAGGGTGTTGGTATGTTTGGTGAAGTTATCCTTGCCGGTGCTGTCTTAAGGCTGGTGAATGCCCTTTCAGAAACTGTTGCTATTATGTCGCCTGCAACGCCCATTGGCGCATATCCGAGGTCTACTGCAAGTAAGTGGCCTGTTTTTTCCACTGATTTTATGATTGTTTCATAGTCGAGTGGTTTTATTGTCCGCACATCAACTATCTCTGCTGATATTCCTGCTTTTTCAAGGACTGCTGCAGCTCTTAAAGCTTCGACTGTTGCATAGGATGTTGATGCAATTGTTATGTCTGTTCCTTTCCGGATGACGTTTGCAGGTCCTATTGGCACCGTGTAAGGCTCATCAGGAACATTTCCTGTTGTGTTGTGAAGCCACCTGTGTTCTATGTAGATGATTGGGTTGTTGTCTTGGATGCTTGCCATGAGCAGTCCTTTCGCATCGTATGCTGTGCTGGGCATGACTACCTTTAGGCCCGGAATGTGTGCAAAAATTGCCTGTAAGGCTTGTGAGTGTTGCGTTCCTTGCCCCCAGCCCCTGCCTATTATCATTCTCACTACCATGGGCACTTTCATTTTTCCTGCAAACATGTAGTGCCATTTTGCTGCATTGTTTACCAGCTGGTCCATGGCTACGAGTGAAAAGTCAAGCCGCTGGTGTACCATGATGGGCCTTAGCCCTTGTATTGCGGCGCCTATGCACACGCCTGTGAGGGCATTTTCTGATATGGGCATGTCAATTACCCTGTTGCCGTATTTTTCCCTAAGCCCTTTTGTTGTTCCGAACACGTGTTTTGGGTCTGGGACGCCTTCCCCGATTATGAAGACTGATTTGTCTTTCTGCATGCTTTGGTCTGTTGCTTCCAGGATTGCAGCTGCGTATGTTTTTTCCATGTTTCCTTATTCTGAGTATAGGTTGTCGTAAAGCGTGCTCTTGTCAGGGAATGGGCTTTTCTTGGCGAATGCAACAGCCTCTTCAACTTCCCGGTCAATTTTTTCTTCCATTCTTTCGAGCTCTTTCTCTGTTGCTGCCTTTTCTTGAAGTATGTCTTCTTTCAGCCTTTTTATTGGGTCTTTTTCAATCCATTCGTTTATTTCCTGCTTTGACCTGTATCCCAGGCTGCTGTCGTCTTTTTCTCCGCAGTGTTCAAGCCACCTGTAAGTCTTGAATTCCAGGAATGCCGGCCCCTTTCCCGATTTTACGCTTTCGATTGCTTTTTTCGTTGCCTCATATACTGCAATGGCATCATTTCCGTCAGCCTTGAAGGATTGCATTGCATGTGCCTCAGCAAGCTTCCCAAGTTCCCTGTTAGGCTGCCTGTCTCTTAGGTGAGTTTGGCATGCGTAGAGATTGTTTTCACACACGAACAGCATTGGCAGCTTGTTAAGTGATGCGAAGTTCATGGTTTCGTGGAACGTTCCTTCCTCAACCGCTGCATCGCCAAAATAGGCTACTGAAATGTTTTGCTTGTTCTGCATTTTTGATGCAAATGCTGTTCCGGCTGCAACAGGGATTGTTCCTCCCACAAGCGGCGTTGCTGCGAGGAAGTTTACTGACGTGTCTGTGAGGTGCATGGAGCCTCCCCTTCCATTTGAGCAGCCCGTTTCTTTTCCGTATAGCTCTGCAAATAGGCCTTTCAGGCTTCCCCCTTTTGCAAGATAGTGGCCGTGGGCCCTGTGGTTTGAGAATGCGACATCCTCCTTGCCCAGGCATATGCTTACGCCTGCAGCTACTGCTTCTTGCCCAATGCAAAGGTGTGTTGGGCATCTCATTTCCTGTTCTGGGTATAGTTCCACAATTTTTTCTTCTGCTTTCCTGATTAGCAGCATTGAATTGTATAGTTCAAGAAGAATTTTGGCTGTCTTGGTCGATTTCATGGGGTTTTCGTGGCAGTAATAACTTTAAAAGTTTTATGATGCCGTTGCCAGTATTTTGTACACCTTTATGCCTCTCTCGTCATATTCCAGATTTGAATGCTCTTCAAAGACGCTATTTAGAAGCCCATACGCGTGCCTGCCACCATCGGCAGTTCCAAGGTATGTGTCGTATGTTGCTTTGACCGTGTATGCAGAGTTGTTGGCAGGTATTTTTTTGTCATTTATTAAAATGTAAGTTATGCCGAGCTCGTTCAGCCTTTCAAGCAAATTGTCAGTGCTGTTCATGCTGCCGTAGTCAATGAATTTAAGGTAGGGGGAGCTGATGATGTATTTCCTGTCCAGGAAATATCCTCTTTGGTCGTTGACAAGCATGACTACCGAATCCTTTGGCGTGTTTTCGTTAATCCACATTGAAGCTCCGTATGTGGTTGGAGTTTTCAGTTTGGAGTAGAATTCGCTTTGGTTTTCGCCTGAAATGAAGTATTGGATGTTTTTTGCGTTTATTCCAAAAAACAGGGCTGCGTTGAATGCTAGCGAAGCACCAATAAGTAGTATGATTGTAATCTTCAAAAGCTTGTTTTTCATCAGTTCACCCATTATTGTTGCAGCACAAATTGTTGCCAATGCAATGGCTGGAAACATGTACCTAAGCACCGGGTGAACCCAAAATTGGACGATTAGGATGGTTGTGCTCATTGCAAAAAGGAGCACCCATTTTTTCCTTTCCTTAATCTGCCTGTAAAAGAGGACTATCAGGGGCAAAATCATCAGTAAAAATGGGTTTAGCCCTATGGTGGAATCAAACGCCCTGCTTTTGAAGGTCATGTTCCAATAAACAAGGAGGGCATTTGGAAGGTTTCTTTCCAGTCCAACGATGTGGTGGTAGTTTGAGTAAAGTTGTGTCAGGGATGAGTCAAGGTATTTTCCTCCAAAAATGCTGTATGCCTGAGGGTATAGGGGGTTTCCGGTGTGAACAAAACCTCGAATAAGCCATGGGCTTGCAAGGAGCAGGGTTACCATGCAAAAAATGATTGCATGCTTGACGCTAATCCTCTGCCTGTGTATGAGCCAGGAAAGTGCAACGCCCATGAACAACGCCCCTGCTGCAAATGCCCCTGTTAGTTTGATGGATATTGCTGCTCCTGCCAGTATGGATAGGAGCACGATTAAGCCTGTCTTTTTGTTGTCGTTGCGCTCATCCGTGTATTTGAAAAAAACAAGGACGGCTAGTAGGAAGAAGTACGTGAGGCTCAGGTCAACCATTGGTTGTCGAAGCCTCTCAACTATGGATGGGCTGGTGAAGAACAACAGGCTTGCTATCAGCGCTGCAGTTTCTGAATAATGTCTTTTTACAATTGCGTAGATTGCAAGGCTTGCAAATATGCTGAAGAAGTAAGCTATGAGCGGTGAAAGGCTTGGTTTGGAAAAAAGCTCTGAAATGGTATACAGCATTGTCATTCCCTGTGGCATGGTCGTGTAGGTATGCCATGGCAGGTATGTGAGCTGGTGCGTGTTTGCGTAGATCTTTGCAAATGCCAGGTGGTAGGAGAGAGAGTCAACTTCCATTACTGGCGCAAACGGGGGGAGCAGGTTTGCAAGGATGAAAAGCAGGTATGCTGCTAGTAGCAATCCGGTTAGATTTGGCTTAAGCTTTTTCTTTACATTGTTGATTAATGAACTAGTGAGGGACCAAAGCCGCTTTATTTGTTTCAGGGATAGCAAAATTACTGCAACTACCAGCAGAATGTAGGCCTCTTTGTAAATGAGGTGAAAAGTTCCAAGTGCGATTGTGAAGTTGATTAGGAAGAAAGCGCCAAGTGCAGTGCTGATGAGGAACTCTTCCAACTCGCTGTACTCTGTTTTGAAAAGGAGCAGTATTCTTCTTCCAATGCTGAATGTCACTATCAGAAAAATAACCAGAAGGAAAGTGGGTGGCGTTAAAGTGCTGAGTAAGCTTGCCAGAACCATCACTTCACCCTAAGCAGGACATTGTTATTTCAAAGCAGATTATTTCGGCTGTTTTCAACGAGTAGTATGCCGCGAAAATGGAAAGCATCCATAGCATTATGATGAGCGTTGTTATGCCTTTCATTTGAGTTTTAGCTCTTGCATGCGTTTTATGTTATGGTAAAGCGGATTATTGAGCGGGTCTTTCAAAAGTCCGCTCTTGAAAGCTTCTACCAGGCCTTCAACAGCTTCCTCAACAGCGTATTCTGAATTGAATCCGAGGATTTTCCGTATTTTGTCCGAGTTTATGTGGTAAGACCTGTTGTCATTTGTTGGAACGACTTCCAGTCCTATTTGCTTTCCAAGTGACTTCTCAACTATCTTCTTTACTATCATTGCTATCTCGTTTACTTTTAGATTGTGATAGCCTGCGTTGAACGTTTGGTGCCTTAGCTTTTCCCAGGGCGCGGTAAGCAGAAGCTCATACACCCTTATCATGTCCTTTATGTTTATGTTCGGCCTTAGCTGCTCCCCTCCGAAAATCTTAATTTTCCCATTTACAAGCGCATTTATTGTGAGTATGTTGACAACGAGGTCAAGCCTCAGCCTTGGCGCATAGCCGCATACCGTTGCCGGCCTTATGACAACCCAGTCAACATTTTCCCCTTCTTCCTTCCGCACCCTTTCGCATTCTGCCTTGTATTTTGAGTAGTCTGTTAACGGCTCAAGCCTGGCATCCTCAACAACGTTCTTTTCTGATTTCAGCCCGTAAACGCTTGATGAGCTTGCGTATATCAGTCTCTTAACCTTGTTTGTTCTTGCCGCTTCCAGGACGTTGTAAAAGGCGTCAAAGTTTATTGACTTTCCAAGCTCGGGGTTAAGCTCAAAGCTCGGGTCATTGGATATGCATGCAAGGTGGATTATGGCGTCACATCCATTTGCTGCAGCAATGAGTTTTGCCCTGTCTCTTATGTCGGCTTTAATCTGCATCAGCTTTTTATCTTTTATATCTTTAAAGACGTCGCCGTAAATGTATAAGTCGTAAACAGTTACCTCGTAGCCTTTTGCGAGGAGGCTGGGCACTAGTGCAGAGCCAACATAGCCTGCCCCTCCGGTTATCAGCACTTTTTTAATTTCATTTGCCATTCTTCTTACCCAGGTATTTGAACCAGTCTTCTGTTGCTTTTTCAATTTTTTCCTCTGTCCATACTGGTGCTTTTCCCCAGTAGCTTATGTTATCCAGCATTATCTTTACGCCCTCTTCAAAGGATACCTTTGGTTCCCATTTGAGAAGTTTTTTGGCTTTTGTAATGTCTGCATGTGTGCTTTCAGGCTCGCCCGGCCTTTTTGGTATGGGCACTGTGGGCCCTCCTATTAGTTTTGCCAGGTAGTTTACTGATTGTGGCTTTCCTGTTCCTATGTTTATGATTTCACCAACAATGCCTGACTCTGCCGCCATTAATGCCGCCCTTGCAACATCCGTTACGTATGTGAAGTCCCTTGTTTGCGTTCCATCGCCTACAATTGTAAGTGGCAATCCTTTTAGTTTTTGCGCGAGGAATACTTTGAATACCGCCCCATATGTGTCATTTGTCCTTGCCCTGGTCCCGTAAACATTGAAGAATCTTAGGGAGACAACGGGCAGCCCGTAAAGCCTGTGCCAGAAAAGGGCGTAAAGCTCCCCAACATATTTCGTGAACGCATATGGGTATTGCGGCCTTATCTCTGCTGTTTCTGCCGTTGGGTATTTGTCAGGTATGCCATAACACGAAGAGGATGCGGCGTAAACCATTTTTTTCACCCCGTGTTTTCTGCAGGCCTCAAGAACCCTTATTGTTCCTGTCACGTTTGCCTTGTGGTATCTTGTTGGCTCCCTGATGGAAGGCACAATGTCAGCAAGCGCTGCCATGTGGAAAACGTAGTCAACCCCCTTGAATATTGAGTCATCAAACTCGTTTGACAGGTCTTCGCTTAGGAACTTGTAATTTGGGTTTTTTAGGAATATGTCAACGTTGTCCTTTTGCCCGTTGGACATGTTGTCAATTGCAAGGACTTTATATCCCTTGCTAAGCAGCAGTTCAACCATGTGGGAGCCTATGAATCCAGCCCCTCCTGTAACAATGGCCTTTTTCATTGCTTCTCAGCTTCGTGTTCTCTAATCTTCTTCTGCAGGTAGGCGGTTATCAGATGGTGGAGCATGTCGTGGCAGTCTTCTATCCTGCCGTAGTCGTTTGACCTTACCCAGATTGCTATGTCTGCAATGTCCTTGAGCTTTCCGCCGCTGAAGCCTACGAACGCTATTGTTCTTGCCTTGAACTTCTTTGCTAGTTCAACGGCCTTGATTACGTTTGGTGAGTTGCCGCTTCCGCTTAGTGCCAGGACAACATCACCTTCGTTCACATAGTGGTTGAGCTGCTGGGAGAAGATGTCCGCGTATGAGAGATCATTGCCAAATGCGGTCATTATTGCAACGTTGTCGGTTAAAGACATTACCCTGAACCTTCTTTCGGTGTGGTCGTAAATCCTTTGGAGGGTTCCTTTTGCTATGTCGCATGCGAAATGAGATGCTGTTGCAGCGCTTCCTCCGTTGCCGAAGATAAATACCTGCTTGCTGTTTTTCCACGCTTCGAACAGGATGTCAACTGCCTTCTTGACTTCTTCCAGGTTTATTGAATCCATCTCCTTCTTTTCCTGTTCAATGTATTCCTTGATGAAGTCAACCATTCGGCATCTGTGCCAGAAGCGGATATAAAAATTTAACGGGCGTTTGTGGTGAAAATATTTAAAAACCCGCCTCTAGCCTTCAGGGGAATGTCTAGTCAAAATGTTCTCGTAACTGGTGGCGCTGGTTTTATTGGCAGCCATCTTTGCCGCTTTCTTCTTTCAAAGAAGTATCATGTGATCTGTGTTGACAATTTTTTGACAGGCAACATGGCCAATGTTTCTGACCTGCTTTCAAATCCCGGATTTTCCTCCATTGAGCAGGATGTTACGAAGCCTCTTGACATTTCCGGCCCTGTGGATTTTATTCTTCACTTTGCAAGCCCTGCCTCGCCTGTTGATTATGCTGCATTTCCTATCCAGACATTGAAAGTTGGTTCTCTGGGCACGCATAACCTGCTTGGTCTTGCAAAGGCAAAGGGAGCTGTTTTCCTTCTTGCATCTACTTCAGAAGTTTACGGGGATCCGTTAGTCCATCCCCAGCCAGAGTCCTACTGGGGCAATGTCAATCCTATCGGTCCCAGGGGCGTCTATGATGAGGCCAAGCGGTTTGCCGAGGCCTTGACTATGGCTTACCACACTTTTCATGGGATGGACACAAAGATTGCCAGGCTTTTCAATACTTATGGCCCGGGCATGCGAAAGAATGATGGCAGGGTTGTTCCTAACTTCATTGGCCAGGCCATTTCAGGAAAGCCCCTAACTGTTTACGGTGATGGCTCGCAAACTAGGAGCTTCTGCTATGTCTCGGACCTTGTTGAAGGCATTTATAGGCTTATGCTCTCATCTGAAAATGGTCCTGTCAACCTTGGAAATCCTGAGGAGTATACTGTTCTGGAGTTTGCAGATAAGATTCTGAAGCTTACTGGAAGCGCTAGTAAGATTTCTTTCAAGCCCCTTCCTGTTGATGACCCTAAGACAAGGTGCCCGGATATTTCCCGGGCCAGGAGGGTGTTGAAGTGGCAGCCTGAGGTTTCTGTTGATGATGGGTTGAGGAAAACGATCGAGTGGTTCAGGAGAAATTAAAAATGGCCAGAATATCTCAGTAAGCTCGGCCCTGGAACGTTAGCTGACCCGTTCGGAAGCCTAAAACTGGTAAGGTGCACTGGACCTAAATCTGATTCAAGCAAATCCTCCAACGCCCTTAATTGTTTCCAAGAAAAGGCCGTCGGGAACGTAAGCTCGCGAGTTCCTGTTGTATCTGTCATTCGAAGCGAAGCTTCTCCATTTCCTGATGACAAGTCATATGTGATGCCATCAAGTGTCCTTGGCAGAGATACGAATGGTCCTCCGCGTTCTGCATGGATTGTTCCATCTAGCGCGATTCCTCTGCCCCATTCATTTACGCTGGGCATGAGAGCTTTGTAAAGGTTGATGCTTGGTTTTATGCCGCCAAGTTCTCCCACTTCTGGAAGATATTTCCCATTATAGATTATTGAGATTGGACTTTGTGTTGCCGGAGTCCAATTTATTAAGCCAGTAGCTATTGAAAACATTAGCTCTCCATCAGGTTTTACTAATTGGAAGTAAGGCCTA
>CAYUOQ010000001.1:27088-31789 GCA_964446445.1 uncultured Methanosarcinales archaeon | reverse complement strand
GAGCAACTCGAAAGGACTGGCGATTGTTACAGGAAGCTATGTGAACTACTTGCAAAAAGCGGGCTTGTGCTTAAAAATTCGCAAAGGGAACTCTTGGCCGATGCTAATTCTCTTGTGCGTAGATTTTACAATATTTACTACCATTTTGATTTACAGGAATTGGCAGAGTTCTGGAAAGAAAAGGAGAAACTTGAAAAGAAGATTTCCGAAGCCTTTGACGACGTTGGAAAAATGGAAGGTCGTGCTATTGCTCTTATTTCTGGAATTTTTGAGAATCTGGCAGAGGCAAATGGAGCCCTGTTGACTGCAAGGCTTTGAGGTTCTTTATGGATGTATCAAATCATATCTTAAACTACCATCTTTTTCCTGCTGCAAAAGCCTTGATTTCCCCGTAGCCAAGTCCACTACAAATAGCGAAGGCGGGCATTCATTTTGGCAGCCAGTCGCAGTTGCAACCACATAGACTTTTTCCCCATTAGGCGAGTATACTGCCTGGAACTCTTCCATGTTTGGAGTATTTGTCAGGTTTATGGCGCGTCCGGTTTTGAGGTTGAATTCACACAAGTCTCCAGAACTCTGGCAAGAAAAGAGCAGCCTATTGCCATCCTTTGATATGTCTCGCATAAAAGGGCCTGGAATGTCCCTTAAAGCCAGACTTTCCAAGTCCAGCAACGACGTTACAAACTCTACTCCTCCCTTCCAACTGCCATTAAAAAGGGTTGACATAATGACAAGATTGTCGGGACCTAAAAAATCTATATCGTCTATGGTTTCTGAATCGTAACCTCTCATATCCCTGTTGCGTGTAATGTAAACGTCAGTTCTTCCCTTTAATTCAGGATCGGATATTTGAATACGCTGCCCAGGTTTCTCCTCCTCGATGACATAAGCCAATCTTCCAGCGCCAGACCACGCGAAAAGGCCGTATCCTGTCCTGCCAATCAAAGGCCCTTCGTGAACCTCACCTGTTGACACCTTGAGAGAATTTATCCACACCTTCCAGTAATCAGAAGATTCGCCTCTGCCATTTTCATTCCTTGATAAAAATGCCAGATATGTGCCATCAGGAGACCAGCTTACTTTAAATGGAAGCGGCAAAAAAGCATGTGGAAAGGTTGTTGCCCTTTTTGTTTTCATGTCCGATGGACGGATCAACCAAAGCTCTGTTGGATAAAAGTAATGTGTCATTAATGTTGAGGCTATCCATAAGCCATTAGGGGATATTTGAGGAGTTTCAAAACGTTCATCTTCCACAACCCTGAACTCTTTTTTGATAAAATCATAAAGTGTCAAGTGACCATTACGAATCATTGCTGCTTTATCCTGAAATGCTGATATATCTATGCCAACTGTGTCCATGACTGTAAGAAAGCTTACTTCATCCGTATGCGCATCAATAACATAGGACTTCACTTTTCCTGGCCCTGTCACTTTTCTATCATAACCTCCTATTTCTTCCGTGCTGCTAACTGCCAGCATTATCTTATCACCTTGTGGATTCACAGGTATGTTGGCTACTGGCACCAGATTATTCCTGATTGACACTGCTCCTATAGTCAATGCCGCTAAGACCCCTACGGCGTAGCCGGACACAAGTGCAAGCCTGGCATTGCTGGCTGGCAAATGCTCACGCGTGAGCAGTTCTTTTTCTTCCCTTTCAACTATTCTGCAAAGCCTGTAGTATTCGTTGCGATCTGCAAATATTGGCTGCTCAAGTTGCTCCAGCGCCCTCTTCGCGGATTCAAGCTCCGTGCCTTCTTCATACCTTTCGTCAACTATTGTGCGTAAGTGCCTTCTTGATGCCATCAAGTGCCTTACTTGCTGTTCCAGTTTAACTTCCCTAACTGCATCATTCTTTGCCGACGCTGCTTCTGCAGTCCTGTAAATCAGCCTTTCAAAGTGCCACTGCATTGCAACATCTTCATACGTCAGGAAAAAAAGGTCGCGGTCAACCTTAACGCCATTTGCATGCTCAAAATCTGAAATTGTCCTTCCCAGAATCCACTTTATCTGTTGTGGGCTCAAGTAAGGAGCAAATTCCAAGAGAGCTACAGCATCAGTTTGCGGAGGCATAAGCCTAAGGCTTTGACGCTCAAAATCCAATAGCTGCGCCCTCCCTGTAGTGCTTATAAGTGCGTTTCCAGGATTGTGATCCTTTGACATTGCCAAGTGGGGGTAGGCCGCTATTCTCCTATCCACAAATAGCAAACACCTGGCTATAGCATCCTTGTAACTTTCCGGCAGCTTCACGCCATTATGGAGTTCAACCTGCTGCATTGCAAGAATCCGCCTATTCGCATGGTATAATGTTTCCGGTTCAGAGAAGTTGATGCGTAATATTGCATCGTCAAGCGGCAGTTCACCTCTCCTATAAAGGTCGTACCCGAATTTTTGCACCCTTGCAAGAAGGGCCTGTGCTTTGATAAAATCCTCGAGCCGCGCTTTTCTTTGCATCATGAGGTCTAAAAGCGAGTAGGGAATGTCTCTCTCTGAAAGCAATGCATAGTCAGAACCAAGCCTGAAAATCGGCAAAGGATAAATGATCTCCTGGCCAAATCTTTCTCTGAATCTTCTGGTGACTTGCTGCTCTGCATCAAGAGGAGCTGCTTCCTTATTGAGCTTTAGCACTAACCTGCCTTTTTTCAGGACGCGGTTTCTTGTCCCTTCAACCTGTTCAAAGTCCAGGCTTTCCTGCTTAAGAGCTAGCTCTGCTCTTATTCTCATTTCAAGATCAGCAGTCAACTGCCTGCCTGTCCTGCGAAGAAAGCCAGCTCTTGCCTCATGAGCAACAATGCTACTTTCTCCAGACCTTACTGCAGATTTAAGAAGGCTATCTGCTGCTTCAACTTTCCCTTCTGAAAGGGCATAAGCTGCTGCGCGAAGATACGCCAGATCATGGGCTTCTGCCCAGGCTGGCTTTTTGGCATTTCTTACTCTGATCTTTAACAGCCTAATAAACTGGTTGAGCAGCCAGTCACTTCTTCCTGGCCCGTAACTCTTTCCAATAGAAACAGCCTCAGTAAATGCCTCAAAATACGCCTTATCTTCAGATAAAAGCCTGAAATCCCCAATTAGAGTTTGCAATGTGATTGCAGTTTTGTAAGACCTTTGCACCCCTGCAAGGTTTGTTAAGCTCCTCGCCGCCTTTTCATGCCTGTATGTCAAGGCGTAAAAAGCTGCAGCAGCTGCGTTAACAAGCGTTTTGCCAGTTTCAGGGTGGACTACCCTGCCAAGCAGAAAAGAAGCTGCAGGGTATGCCAATGTAAAAACTGAGGAGAAGACGGACACGGAAGCGTCAATGGCTGGTAACAGAAATTTTGGATTCTTTAAAATTTGCGAAGGAAAAATGCTTACATACATTGGACTAACTAAAGCCGCAGTTGCATATGCTGCCACTCCCGCAGCAGTCAGTTCTGGATGGTCACTGAATAAATGCAAAAGTTTTGATGGTAACGCCCTGTGTTTTCCTGGCGCATCTTCAGCCCTCCTGGTGATCAAGTCCCGCTTCGAAAGCGATGCAGTGAGGTATCCAAAACCTCCAAGAATAAAGACAGTAACGAGATTTCCGCTTTCGGCTGGTATATTATAAAAGTTATGAATGCCCATTGCAGCTCCAATAATTGGAGCTGTCCATTTTGAAAGAATAATTTTCTCAAGAAGGCTTTGTGGCCTCAACTCTTCAGCTTTGAGCTTTTTAAGGGCCTCGGGAGAGTTAAGCGCTTCTTCTACAAGTTCATCAAAGCTTTTACTCCTTGTTTCCTGTTCTTCAGGCACAGATTCATCTTTTATACGCATTACTTAAATTATTTCTCATTTCGAGTAGTGCTACCTTTTCGAAAAAACCTTTATAAACAGCCATCTCCTGTTTTTGGGGAAAAAGGTGTTATGATGATAAAATCCAGAAAGGCCCAGGTAAACAAGCTTGTAATGATCGTTTCATCTGTTGTGCTCATCATAGCGCTTTTTTTCATATGGAAGGCTGCACAAGCCATATTTGGAGTTGGCAGATGAAAACGATTTCAGGAAGAAAAGGAATGGACATGACCATCATCGGGGTAATTGCCGCAAGCGTTGTCATAATCCTGCTGCTTACAAAGGGATCTGTGATATATGGCCTTTTTTTCACACACACCCCCATTGAAAAATGCAAGGCAAGCGTAAGCGTAAAAGCAGCTACGGTCGATGTTGGAAGCTTCGGATCAAGGGAGTTTGACCTGGCTTCGATAGACCTTGCATGCGCCACAAGGTTCTTGCTCGTTAAAAAGGAAGGCGTTTATGACAAGTCAGAGAAGCTTACAAATTTCAACAGCCTGGGGAACTTAAACTACGACAGGAAGGTAATGACCGGAGTTGCAGACAGGATGAAGGAATGCTGGGAAATGTTCGGACAGGGAACTATCGACCCATTTTCAAAGTATGGCGATAAATGCATTGAGTGCTACGAGCTTGAGTTTACAGAGGAACTTAGAAAGGAACTGGCAGAACAAACAGGAACAACAGAACTGAAAGACTTTTCAAGTTTCCTTTCAAGTTCACCCTATAACCGTGGCTCTGGCGAAACATATGCACAATATCTTTATGGAGACAATAACATCGATATTCCAGACTATGACCTTGATACAACAAAGCAGTACGGTGTTGCCTATTTCAGGCTGGCTGGTGACTTTAAAGATGAGTTTCTTAAAGGCGCACTTGGCAGGC
>CAYUOQ010000001.1:21034-27078 GCA_964446445.1 uncultured Methanosarcinales archaeon | reverse complement strand
TTGGAAACGACTTGGCAATACTTACGGGGGGAGGGCTGGGTTGCCTTGGTGATATAATTTTTGGAAAGGCGGATTCAAGCCAAGCAGAAAAGAAGTCAATAGGCCTGGCATTGGTACAGATAGATGACAACTTCAAAAAAGCGTGCGGACCCCAATATTAGGAACGGTTGCAGGCTTAAGAAAGGTTCTGCCGAAACAACCATGATGACTGCCCTTGTTGGAGCGCTCATCATAGCAGTTGTCCTTTTCATCCTCATCAAGAATTCAGCCGTGATAAATGTGGATGTGACAGCAAAGGATACGTGCAAGAGAAGCGTCCAGCAGTATGCAAAGCTTAAACTCCCTGGTGTTGACCTTTCAGATTCAGATATGATAAGGTGCCCAACCAGGACAATTACCATAAACCCTTCAGACGAAGATAATGCCAGGAAAGGCATTGCCAAGGCAATGTTCGACTGCTTTGACCAGTTTGGGGCGGATAAGCTTGAATTGTTCGATACAAGAAGGGGAAGCACTGACAACTACTGCATAGTTTGCAGCAAGATAGACTTCACGAAGAAAGGAACCATCAATGGAATGGCAGACTACCTTACCAACAACAACCCCCCTGGCTTTAAAGAGACTTACCTCCAGTATTTCACAGGCCAGGCAAATCCGGAAACTGAGGAAAAGTCATTGGAAAAGGTTACACCATTCGACAGCCTAGATGTGTCAAAGCCGCATGCAGTCATATTTACATACGCAAAAACAACAGGCTGGTGGGACAAACTCACAGCTGGAAGCATAGCTGGCGTAACCGGGCTAGTTGCTGGCGTTGCACTTGTTGGAGTTGCAACAGGGGGAGTTGGCTGGCTAGCAATAGGAGGGGGGGCCATAATTGGGTCGAGCACACTCCTCACAGCCGTTGTGCATGCGCCAAATCTTAAAAGCGAGTGGAGTGCTGGTGTGATTTTAACTCCATATGATGACAGCCTAAGGCAGAACCTTGGCTGTATGGAGATTCCGATAAGGCAGTAGTGCAAAAGTATTTAATTCACAACATGACATTTTTGTCTAAAAAAATGGTGCGTTTGAGCAAAAGAGGTGTAGCCTGGGACATGCCTGTTTGGCTTATCTGGTCACTCATAGCACTGCTGGCCATAATCATCATCCTTGCAATGGTTTCAGGCAAGATTGGCGATTATACAAAAGTAATTTCCAGGCTTTTCTCAGGGGGATGAAGGATGACTGAGCAGGCTTTCAGCCTCACAAAAGGCGTTATCGCCCTTCTGGTCATAGGCATACTTTTTGTTGCATACAAAAATTACGGCATTAAACCTGTCGAAGCCCAGGTAAAAGGGCTTGATAGCAACCTTGAAAAGTATACGGGCATAAACCTTTTTGACTTTTCACGGATACTGGCAGTGCAGGCTGATGTTGATGAGTCAGGAGCCTTAAATGTTAACTGGAAGGTAAACAAGGATGCAAAGGATGCAATTGAAAATGGCGGGGACTACAGGGTTGAGTTTCTTTACAAGAAATACCAAAACAGCCCTCTTGACACCGTTTGCACCGCCTTCCTGATTCAGAAATCAGGTCAAGAGATGAAAGCTGAAAGCGAAAATGCGAAAATGGGCTACATCTGCAGTGTTGATGGCCAAAAGGCAACGTTGAATAGCGTATCAGGAGATACTGCGACCCCGGCACCAGCAGGCCAATACACGATCAGGGTTTCGGTAAAGGGAAAGAAAGAAAAGAAGTTTGAAGAGGAAGCTGAACATCTGTTTTCATTTTACACAAGGGACTATCTTGACAGCCTTGACCAGGACATCCCAGGATGTTCAGACTGCAATGTGGGCGAGTGCAAGAGAAGCATGCTTGCAGACTCTCTTTCACACGGTGGCAAGTGCAGCACAGGCGTCAAGAATATTTACTATCAGGCATATCAAGGTTTGTTTGGCAGCCCTATCGGCATCTCAGACTGGTGTAAAGTAGACCCGGGCAAAGTTCCTCTTTCCCTTAATGACAATAAACTGGCTTTCAAGACTTGGAATTGCCCAATTGAAACAGTGAACAGGATTAACGCCAAAGCGGCGCAGTGGATTTTCTTCGAAAAAGCCTGCAGCGGCGATGGCGTTGAGTATAAAGCATCAAGTGGCCTGGAGCTGGAAGGAGAGCGCGTAGTTAGCAATGACCTCTCATTGCCGGAAATACCAGAATATCCGGAGGGGGAAATGGTAGCCAGCCAAAGGTTGCTGGAAGGAAGCCCTACACTTCTGGAAAAAGCATACTCTGAAACAGAAGAGGAACTATCGAGGTGCATGGAAAAGGTTGAGAAAGGCCTTGACAGCCTTGGCTGGAAATATTTCGTATCACAAGAAGAGACTCAAAGGTACTCAAGCTCAAAATTAAAGCTTGAAACACCTCTAAAACCGCATAACATTGCACAATTGGATGCTTTCCTTGAAGCTGACAAGATTGCACAAAAATCATTCACGCCGAGCTTTGACAAGTTAAAAGTCACAACAGATGGAACAGATGGCAGCACACTTACACTGACATGGAACCTCGCAACGGGAGCTGAAAACGTCAAGGATAATGCTTTGAGCATAACAACTGCTTACAGAGGCTACATGGTTCCTGGCGAAGTGCACGGCTTGAATACTTTTTTTCGGAATTACGTCTTTCAAAAGGAAGGGAATTTTGAGGTTAACCCAACGCTTCAGACTAAAAGTAGTCTGAAAAGCTACTCCTTTATGCCAAAAAAGCTGATAGGACAGCACAGATTTTTAGTTGAAGCAAATTCTGCTAGCGGGGGAAGCGTTTCTGGAGTTCAAGTTGATGCAGGCTTTTATAATGAACAGTATGTGGAGCTTTACAAGGACATTACGGGAGTAAACGATGCCTGCAATGCGGCTTGTGACGTAATAGGAAAAAAAGAAATAACCTTGGAAGCTAGCTCCCTCTGGCCATACACGCAAAGGGCTTATGATGCATCCCAAGACAGCTTACAATTAAACTGCAAAACAGACAGCGGGGCAACGATGAGCAAGTTTAGAATCAATGGTTGCACTGAAGGTGAGATTAACCTGCTCTACACAAAGGCTATAACTGCCTGGGCGGAGGATTATAAGTCAAGTTTAATTTACAATGGGCGACAAATAACAGCGAATGATTTGCTGAAGGTTAACTGCTTTGAGAACAGACCATATTTCACCAATCCAGGGCTAACTAGCAGTTTTATTAACAATTTCATTTATGGTGTTTGCGCCGCAAAGGATAACCTGAAGAAAGAACTACTTAAGGCAGGATGGACTTATGTTGGAGGCTAAAATGAGAAAGGGTCAGGGTTTGTCATTGAATACTGTTGTAATTGCGGCATTGGTCCTTGTTGTCCTTCTCATAACACTTGCGATAATCAAAGGCACAAGCGGAAAAGTCCTGCCATTTTTTGGAAAGCAGACTGAGTGCCAGTCAAGGGGAGGGTCTTGCGCTTCTGAAAGCGGCCCTGAAATGTGCACAAACATAAGTGTTTACGGGCTTGACTGCAAAGACCCAAAACCAGTATGCTGCATCAAGTCTTGAGCGAAGAATGAGAAAGCTTGCAAAATCAAAAACCGGAGGAGAATCATCCGAAACAGGACTTATAAGCGTGGGGCTGCTAGTCATCGCTGCCATCGTAATCCTTGTTTTCGCAATGATTGCCAGCTCAATCTTCCATCTTCTGACCAAAACCGAATCACAAAGCACAGCCAACAGCTTCAACTTATTTGTCAGCAAAATCAAGGCCTTGGACACTGGCTCAATTTCAGAAACAGCACATGCATACTACCTCCAGGACGGCTTTTACCTTTTCGGCTTCAACGCCCACCCGATGGAAGTAAGCCATACTGGCGGAGACGGAAATGATGTCAGGATTGAAAAAAAACAGGCCATGTGCGGCTCTGGAGAAGCATGCCTATGTATATGCGATTCTATGAAGTGCGATGGCAATATTATTGACTGCAATAAAGCAGCAGATGGCAAAGTTGAATTTGACAATATTGAGAGATTCGTTGTTGTTGACGACAATGAAAACCGCATAAATCAAGGAAACAAAGTGCCAACTGGGGAGGGAAACTATGTTGCGTTCTTTGGAAAATGGGGCAAAGGCATTGATTTAGGGCCCTTGGAGGCTGCAGTGCACCACTGGCCCAATGGCGCGGTAATCTACCTCAAGAGGCTGGGAAATCCAGAAGGTTACACGATAGAAGTATACGTCAACGGCAAACCAGGTTGATAGAGAAAGCAATGCTTAAAATGAAAAAGAGGCAGATGGGAAAACAAGGGGCAAGCTCTGTTGTAACCATAATGGCGGCTTTCGGAATGGCAACAGCAGCTTTTGTAATCTTCCTGATGACACAGTTCTGGATGGATGTGAGAGACGACACATTCCTCGAAAAAAGCTACCTCGCCCGAGACCTCTCCCTTATGATAACAACAGCGCAGGCTGCGCCAGGGGATTTAACATACTGCTACTACATGCAGCCTTATTATGCAACGCAATGCCATGAAAAGGTTCAGGAAGCACAAGGCTCAGCAGCATTAACAAAAACAAAGGAAATTGTTAATTGCGAAAACATAATTGAGAACAATGGAAGATTTGACTTTCAGATTGGGGCTTCATCATCCGGCGATGCCTTTGTCAGCGATTCAAAGGTTGTAGTTGTGGACAAGGGAATGCCCTTTGCGGAATCTCAAACTTTCTCGCGCTACCTTGACAGCAAAGATAAGCCTGTGCCTGAGCTTACAGTAAAAGGGAATGATGCAAGAAACCTTGCTGTGTTCATGATAAATAAAAATGCTGGAAGGGTATATGTTGACTTTAGGAGGTTAGGCCAGGATGCTTCGCCCTGCACACCGTAAAGGCTTAGTGGCTTTTGAGGCTGTTGCCTGGATAGTCAGAAGCCTGATAATGGTCTTTATGTTGCTGAGCATAATGTTTGTCGTAAGCGCTTTTATTGTAAAAAACATAGACACGAGATCAATTGAGTCTTATACGCTGGCAAATGCGATTTATTACTCTAACGCCATCATATACCAAGATCAGATTACAGGAAGGGCTTATCCCGGTGTTGTGGACCCTGTGAAGGATGGGCCAATCGATGAAAGCTTTTATTACGGGGAGAAAACAGATTTCATAGCTGCCAGGTCAACGCATGGGCAGGATTCTGCATACTATAAAAAAGACTCATTCAATGACTGGAATGTGCTTTACATAGCAGGGCTAACAGAAGGTATAGGGGGAGTAAGGAAGCAAACCTTATCAAAAAGGGATGTTATTATCGAGGTTGTGACCAAAAATGCATAGCAAGAAAGGCTTGTTTGACATTGAGGACTTGTTTTCCTTCTTCGTATACATCCTCGTGCTTTTTGTATTCCTGGCAATCCTCAGCCTCCCGCAATGCTCTAACAGGGCAGTGGCAAGCATTACAAGCGATACCAGGAATGTTGATATCCTGAATAGCCAGCAGGACGTTGCGGAAATGCTTAAAACAATGCTCCCTGACAACCTCGCTCAGCTCATTGAAGCCCAATCAGGCAAAACATATTACTCAAAGGTGCTTACACAATACGCTGCTGGAGAAACCGTTTCAAACGCTGTAGAATCCGAGGAGAAAAAGCCCATTTACGATGGCCTTGACAAAACTCAGGCAATATCACTACTCGAAACAAACAGGGACATTTACCTTGGAAAAACCTATGCGGAGTTCATTGATGGCCTGCAATTCATTGCTGCGACAGAAAGCAGAAGAAATAACCTGTTTGGTGTTGTAACAAGAGCCATGTTCCTTAAAAGCGCTTACCCCGTCCAGGTTATTGACCTAAATCCCCAGCTAAACGAACTTACGGTTTATCCTGAGGTCTATGTCAAGTTTGGCATTGCAGGAAAATTCGACAGCGGGGATGCAGACTTAAAGAATCCAACTCCGGAAACAGCTGAATTAACAACCTCGTTTACAGGTGTTTCCTACCGGAGGCCTGCTGCTGGAGATGCGTATGCAATCATTCCATTAGCTGACAGC
>CAYUOQ010000001.1:14678-21024 GCA_964446445.1 uncultured Methanosarcinales archaeon | reverse complement strand
CAACCCAAGGACTGCAACAATCAAGCTGGTTGCGAGAAAGGGAAGCGGAGGCCTGACGTGAGAAGCAAGAAAGGATCATGGTTTGTGCCTTTGATCGTTTTTGGGGCTCTCATGATACTTATCAGCCTAATTGCAATCCTATTTGTAAAAAAGGCCAACCTGGAAGCAACATTTGGGTCTGCAATTGGGGAAAAAGAGGTTGAGTTAATGCGGGCTTACCAGAGTGGAGAGGTCTACCTTCAGCTTGTTGACGGATCTGCAAACAAGGCAATGGGGGAGGCAAGCGTAGAGATCGCATCCAAAGGGTTGACAAAAGGAGGCGGATGCGGGGATATAAATGGCTACCAGTTATGGGCGATGAAAGATGCCGGCCTGGAAACGGATTGCGCCATTCAAACACCCCCTTGTGAGCCTTCAGATATTGGAACGTTCTTTAAAGATACTTTCCAAGGAAAGTTTTACTCAATCTTAGACAGCTACAACCAAAACAGGAAAGAGCCATTTGCGGCTGAAATCCCCAAGGATTACAGCTTTTCCCTTGATTCCAGCAATTCCAGGATTGTTGGCCGTTCTGGCAAGCCAATTGTAATTAGCGAAAGCTCAAGCGAGGAAACCGGTGCAAGGCTTGTTTATAATTATTCGGTAATGCCTTCGTTCAACCAACCGCTGGGAGTGAGCTTTACAAGCGATGCATCAAGCATATTATCCACAGCCAGACGAATCATAGGCAAGGATGAAAAAGAAGCAAGGGCAATCGTTTCTGCAACTGATGGAGATGGCTTTGACTGGGATGAAGAATTCCCTTACGAGTCAAAAGAAGAGAGCTGCCCAAAGAAATCAGGCACCTGCTCATGCTGCGAGACTGTCCTAACGTGCGAAGAGCATGACGAAACTGGAGATTGTATTAAGGAAGGCAAGACTTCTGTTCCTACCGATGATGGCATCCTTTATACAATAATACCCCAGGACAGGATAACAGCAAAGATGAGCGTTAAAATCAGGGATGATGCGTCATCAACAGGCAATAAACTGTATTTTATATATGATTCGGCATCAAAAAGGGTTGTGCCAACTGAAGTTGAATACAGGTTCGGCCTTGAATGGGTAAGCCAGCAGCCCGAAGAATCAACAACACTATGCCAATGCTCAAAAGGAATCCCCTGCTGATAATCTACATCAAAAAGAATATAAATCACACCTCCGCAGGGAACTCATGAGTGTCAAGTTTTTTGGTGTTCGCACTCAAAGCGGCTCATGGTACCTGCTTGAGGATCATTCAAAGGTTTTTGGTTCCCCAGTTTGGTTTATTTGGTCTGGCGGAGTCAAATTTAATGTTAATTTCATGTTGGCAAAAAACTTTGCCCCCTCAATAGCGAATTTCCGAGGGCTTATCTCTGCGATTATCGCTCATAACCCAAATTGGCCTGCTCAGCACATAGGGCTTAACAGGGATTTGATACCTTCTGACAGGATTGAAGGCATTGAAAACTTCCTGGGCCGCCTAATTCTTTATTCCGCGGTTCCGGGCAGCAACTTGGGAATTTTTCATCTGCAATATGCAAACACAAGTCCTATAGATGCAACTATTGAATTTAAGTGAACCGCGTCTCGATTATCAACAACAAACTATAAATACTGCCGCAACAAGTTTTCTAATGTTGGAATGATTCGCTTGTCCTATGATGAAATACTTGCACGGATTAAGGAAAAGACCAGTATCGCTGATGCTGAACTAAACGAAAGAGTCAACAAAAAGATGGCACAGCTAGCAGGACTGGTCAGTAAGGAAGGCGCAGCACACATCGTTGCCAGCGAGCTTGGCATAAAGCTTGTTGACCAGCTATCAGGGAGACTCCAAATACACAACATCCTAAATGGAATGAGGGATGTTGAGACTGTTGGCAAGGTCCTTCAGATTTTCGAGGAACGGCAGTTCAACAGCAACGGAAGAGAGGGAAGCGTTGCTTCCGTACAGATTGCAGATGAAACAGGCGGAATACGGCTTGTACTCTGGAACGAACAGGCTGGAAATGTCAGGACCCTTAAGATCGGGGATGTCATAAAAGTTAAGGGCGCATACGTTCGTGAGAGGAACGGGTCAAAAGAGCTTCACATTGGCGAAAGAAGCGTTTTCCTAGTCAATCCTCCTGGCGAAACTGTTGAGGTCAAGGCAGAAGCGCCTGCAATCCCTGCTGAAAACAAGAGCATAGGAAGAAAAAGCCTTTCACAGCTTACAAACTCTGACTCGATTGTTGAAGTGCTTGGCACGATAGTACAGGTATTCGACATAAAATTCTTCGAAATCTGCCCGAACTGCGGAAAGAGGGCAAGGCCGGATGGAGATGCCTTCAACTGCAACGAGCACGGCAAGGTAAATCCCTCGTTTTCCTACGTCATGAATGCTGTCATTGACGATGGGACAGAAACAATGAGGCTCGTCCTTTTCAGAAGGATGGTTGAACACATCCTCAGGAAAACAGAACAGGAAATCCTTTCATACAGGTCCAATATAGATGCTTTTCAACAAGTAAAGAATGACCTGCTTGGGAATTTTGTGAAGGCTGTTGTCAGGGTCAATAAAAATGAAATGTTTGACAGGCTTGAGCTTGTAGCCCAGGAAATCCATGAGGCGAGCCCTGATGAGGAAGTAACAAGGCTTAACAACGAGCTTGCGGCGAAAGAAACGCCCAAATGATTTTTCTCACGCACGTCATAGGAGGCATTGTTTTAGCAGCCTATCTGAACAGCTATTTTGGCATTTACCCAGACGACCCGGGGAAAATTTTCTTCATCCTGACCGCCATGATTTTCTCAATCCTTCCGGATATTGACATGGTAAATTCGAAGGCTGGAAGAAAACTTCAGCCTTTCTCAACAGTTTTCTCATTCTTCTTCAAGCATAGGGGAATATTGCACGGCATTCCTTTTGCGGCAATAGTTTATTTCGGGGTAAGATACCTGTCTACCCAGGCAATTGCAACAACCGCAGTTATCGGCTATTCCTCCCACCTTGCCCTCGACTCAATCACAAAGGAAGGCGTAACGCCTCTTTCGCCTTTTCTGAAGTTCAAATTAAAAGGATTCGTAAGAACTGGCAGCCTATTTGAGAAGCTAATCCTTGTCATTCTGGCCATTCTTTTGCTGATAAGACTGCCTTAGAATCATAATTCAAATAGGTTCTGTTTTGGCATTTTATGCTCACTGGACACTGGACATGCCCGGCTAGGGTATTTAAGCAAGCGAATAGTGAATGTTTGACTGCATGAACGGCTCTTGGACTGACAATTCTTCTTACTCTGAAAAAATTTCCAGAAAGTTTGAAACAATTCCGGTAACTCACCTTCAAAGTTTCATTTTCTGCCCAAGGCTGCTATACAGGAAGGCAATATTTGGCATGAAGACGACTAATGCAGCCTTGGTTTTAGGCCAGGTTAGACACACCTTTCACGACTTGGCCAACAAATACGAGAAGAACATCATCGTCCACCTCCCAAAATGGGAATCAACGGATGAAGTGGTTTCTACATTCTCTTCAGCATACATTAATCTGTTAAAAATGGCAATTGCAAGCCATGCAGGCTCAATCAGGACGGTAGGGCTTAACCCAAAGGATGTTATGGAGAAAATTAACAAGCCGGTGGTGCGGGAAGCAGCTGAAAAGGCTGAGAGTATAGCAGAGTTTGGAAACCAAAACAAGGTCTTTGGAGAAGACCTGTGGGAAAGACTCCCAAAAGCAATAACCGAGTTAAAGGTGACATCTTCAAAGCTCAGGCTCCAGGGAACAGTTGACAGGGTTGAGGTTAACAATGATGCAATACAACTTGTAGAATTAAAAACAGGCAAGGCACCAAGGCAAGGCGTTTGGCCTTCCCACAGGCTGCAAGTCGCAGCTTACATGATGCTGCTAGGCGAAAAGTTCAACAAACCAGTAGAAAAGGCAATAGTAAGGTACCTTGAAACAGACTCCAAAGAAAACGTGTACCTCAACCCCTATTTGGAACTAGAAGTAACTGAAGCAACTGAAAAGACAATCCGGATGCTGCAGGGAGATGAAGAACCTAAAGCCTGCCAAAGAAAAACCTGCCCATGCAAAGTTACTTGACCTTTATTCCTGCCCTGGAGAATTCCCTTGCAACCCCCTTAAGGACTTCATGGGTAATGACTTGTTTTGAAATAGGATCATCCGCGCGCAGTACAACATTTGCAACAATATTTGACCCTCCAAATTCTGAAAAGCGTACAAAGGGCTCGTAATTTTTTGAAGCTCCTGAAACAGATGACTGGGCAGACTTTGCAACCTTCAGCACAATCTTCTCAGCCCTGTCAACATCGGAACCGTATGCAATCCCGACCTTAACGATCACGCCTGTTTCCTCAGTTGGCAAGTTATAGTTCATCAGGATGTTTTGGGAAAGCTTGCTGTTAGGCATGACAATCATGTTATCGGTAAGTGTCCTGATCTTTGTGGAACGCCATCCCACATCCGCGACGACCCCGTCCTGACCAGTCGCGTGCCTTATCGTATCCCCCGCCGTCACAGGCGTTGCTGCCATTATGCGGTTTGCCGCAAAAAAATTGCCAAGGGTATCCTGCAAAGCCAAGGCAACAGCCAAGCTTACCACGCCAATGCTTGCAACAAGCGCGGTTATCCTCACGCCAAACTGGTCGAGCAAACCAACAGCTGCAACCACGTAAATAAACACATTAATGGCCCTTGCTGCCAAAGGAAGGAAGTGCCTGGCCACCCTTGCCTCAGAAGCGGATTTTCTTGTCATTTGCCATTTGAACATTGAGGCTGAAAGCTTTGAGGCGCCATAAGCAAATATCATTATGATTGCAGCCTTGTAAACGTGAACAAGAAAATCTGTGGCCGGAGCCAAAACCTCAAGTTGCAAAAGCGAAAGGAAGAAGCCGCTAACCAAAACAAAGACATACATTGGCTTCTTGAGCCCAGAAATAAGAATGTCATCGAGCTTTGAACCTGTCTTTTTCGCAATGGTCGAAAGGTAAAAATTCATCAAAAAATGAATGAAGAAAGCCAAGGCAAGCGAAAGGGCAAGGATAAAGCCTGCAACAAGGAAATCCGCATGAGCGTTTATTAAGTCTGCCGAAACCATTTTGCTTGGGAAAACAAGGTTTCTTTTATGCTTTTCCAACCAAACAACAACTATCCACAACATTTAAATATAAGCTATCCCAGAAAAAAACCAAATCATTAGCATTATAGAATAGTAACTAGTTAGGGTTTGGGAGGCGCTTTTTTATGGTCGAAGATGACAAGAAGTTCTCAAGGCAAATAATCGGCAAGGTTGTTGTAAGCAAGTCAGGGAAAAGGTTCGGGGAAGTCGCAGACATCGTTTACGAAACAAAGACTGGCGAGCTAATACACTTAGTCTTGGCAAATCCAACACCATACATCCAGAAGCTGGAGCTGGAGAGGGATAGCGAAGGAAACATCCTTATACCCTTCAGTGCAGTAATGGCCATGGGAGATTTTCTGGTAATTTCTGAAGAAGACATCGTGTGACCTTTTTAGAAAAAGGTCAATCAAAAAACTAACTCTTTGGAAAACTTTATATTGAATCCGGCCTCCCGAAAAGCTCATGGACAGCTCTTTGTGGGCGGAAAAATACAGGCCTTCTGATTTTCCAGACATAGTTGGGCAGGAAGAGATAATCAAGAGAATAAGCGCTTTTGTCAAGCATAAAAACCTTCCACACCTGCTATTTTCAGGGCCCCCAGGCGTAGGCAAAACGTCAACAGCCCTTGTAATTGCAAGGCAGCTCTACGGCGAGAACTGGAGGCAAAACCTGATCGAGCTGAATGCAAGCGACGAAAGAGGCATAGACGTAATAAGGACAAAAGTAAAGGACTTCGCAAGAACAAAGGCCTTGGGCGATGTCCCTTTCAAGATGTGCATACTTGATGAATCAGACTCACTGACAAGAGAAGCCCAACAAGCGTTAAGGCGAACAATGGAAAATTATACGGCCACTTGCAGGTTCGTCCTGCTCGCAAACTACTCTTCAAAAATAATTGAGCCCATTCAAAGCAGGTGTGCGATATTCAGATTCAAGCCATTGCCTGAGGAAGAAGTTGGCAGGATAGTAGATCGAGTGGCAAGTCAGGAAAATCTTTCAATTGATGACAAAGCAAAGAAAGCCCTTGTTGAAGTTTCAGAGGGAGACTGCAGGAAGCTTGAAAACATTCTGCAGAGCTGTGCAGTAATGTCCAGCACAATAACTGCCGATATAATCTACAGCGTCGCAAGCGTTGCACAGCCAAAAGAGGTAAAGGAAGTCATTGAACTGGCATTCAAGAATAATTTCCGAAAAGCAAGGGATAA
>CAYUOQ010000001.1:14103-14668 GCA_964446445.1 uncultured Methanosarcinales archaeon | reverse complement strand
ACTTGACATAATCAAGCAGATCCAGAAAGAAATACTTGAAAGCGACATTGAGCCAAGGAAGAAACTTCTCCTGATAGAAAAGTGCGGCGAAATTGAATTCAGGATGAGCGAGGGGGCAGACGAAACCGTCCAGCTTGAAGCCCTTCTAAGCCAAATAGCACTGGCCGGAATCTAGTATCGCAAATATTAAATACACGTAATGCAGAAAAAGCACAGGGAAAATGAGGTTTGGGAAGGCAAAAGAGGTGAAAAGAGAGGATAGCAGCGGCAGCGTTGGCTTCCTTCAAGTTTTCAAAAGCCCGGATGAGTTCACAATTAAAGAGCTCTCTGCACAGCTTGAGCAAAAGACAAGTGACCTTGAGAGGCTCAGGGAGTATGTCACCCAGTTGGAGGAGGGAGAAAAAGGCCTCGTCCAGGAACTGACCCAGCAACTTGCAATAAAGGATGATGAAATAAGCAAGGTAGCAAGCCTGTACTCAAAAAAGGAAGCGGAAAACAGAAAGCTATCCGCAGCATTTGAATCCCACATCCTGGCCGAAAAAGAAAATGCGCAGAGAATAAAATC
>CAYUOQ010000001.1:0-14093 GCA_964446445.1 uncultured Methanosarcinales archaeon | reverse complement strand
AAGAGCAGGAAAACAGGGCAAGGATTGAAAACCTTGCAGCTGAACTGGAAAAAAGAGGTAGCGAACTAGCCGTCCTGAATGAGAGCCTGATTGCAAAAGGCAAGGCAAGCACATCTGCATCTGAACTTTCAGATTACACTGGGCTCAGGGCTGAAATTGAGCAAAAAAACAGCTTAATCCTGAAACTCAGAAGGCAAATCGCGGAAGAGCAAAAGCTAAACCGGCTTTCCCAACAAAGGCTTGAACGCCAAATAAGCGAGTTAGCCATAGAGTCAAGCCAACTCCGATCTTTTATTGACGAGAAAGAAAAAATACTGCAGGAGACTGAATCTGTCTTTGAAAGCAGGCTTTCAGCAAAAGAAAACGAGTTAAAACTCCTAAGACAAGGCCGGGAAACCCAAGAAAAACAAGTTCGCACACTACCTGTACTACATGACCACTCTTCTAAATTAATAAGCAGGCTTCAAAAGGAACTGGAAAGCAAAGAATCAGAGGTATTTGAACTGCAGAAGAGGCTTGCAGAGCAGGAACTAAAGCCAAGCAAAGAACAAAATGACAACTCAGAGCTTGATAAGCTGAGGCTGGAACTGGCTGAAAAGTCAAGACAACTTAAATCAGCACAAATCGGGCTTCTTGATGAGCAAAAAATAAGCAAGCTAACTCAAGCAAGGCTCAAGGAACAAATTACCGATACAAATGGCCAGATTGAAGGGCTAAAATCATTCCTGATGGAAAAAGAAAGATTGGTAAACCAACTGGAGGTTGCTTTTGAGAAAAGGCTCGCTGCCAAAGAAGAGGAAATAAGGCACCTGAAAGCGGCAACTTCCAAAGGCCCGGCCATCAACATGCGCAGCCATGTTGAAGAGCTGGAAACTGAAAACAGGATAAAAGAAGAGGCCGCGAAAGCCTTGGCTGAGGAGGTTGCAAAGCTAAAGGAACAAGTTGGATTTCTTAGAAGAAGGCTTGATGAAAGGCAAAGGCTATACGTTGAAAGCGAAAAAGCCTATGAGGAGCTTATCTCAAAACTGAGGGAGCAGCAGGATTCAAGGGTGCAATTTGTTGTAAAGGAATCTACCCGGAAGGAAGCTGCCTTAATGACATCAATTGAAGAAGAACGGGCAAAGATGCAGCAAGAAAAGGCGATAATTAGGGAGAAGGAAAAACAGATTGAAGAAACCCTCCAGGCGTTTGCAATCACATCGCAAAAAATGATTGCGCTTTCCGGCTCTGACCATGATGAAGGCGAGACTGACCTGAAAATCCTCCAGGAAAGCCTAATGGAAAAGGAAAAAGCCCTTGAGGAAAGGAAGAGCTACATAACATCGAAGGAGGCCGACCTGAAAAAGCTTCTGGAGTCAACCGAACAAAAGATCATGGAGCTTAAATCGAAAGAAGCGAACATTGAAATGAAAGAACAAATACTTCTCAAAGAGCAGGAAGCCCTTAACAAGGAGCTTGAAGTCCTTAATAGTGCCGGGATAGAAATCTCAAAAACAAAGGACTACATCAAACAAAAGCTAGAACAGGTGGACAACCCAGCACCCGAAGCGGTAACAAGCCAGAAACAAGAAATACTACCAGAAGCCCTGCAAAGCGAGGAACTAAAGCCGGATGTGCAAGAGGTTGAGGAAGAAGAACAGGCAGAAGCGCCGAAAGTTGTAAAAAGCGCAAAGCCCACCAAACTACAAGTGAGAAAACAAGGTCCAATTAAAAAACTAAAGGCAACAGTCATTAAAGTAAAATTAAAGGAAACTACAACGGCAAAGCAAAAAATCTTAGAAAAGCCAGTTATCAAACCGATTAAGCAGGCAATAAAGCAAGAGCTGATAAAGCCTGTTGCGCAAAAGTCTGCTCAAATAACTGAAATGGCAATAGGCGCAAAGGAAGCAGAGAATAGGACTCCGGAATCAGAGCTATTCACAGAAATTGGGGGGTATTCAGAAATTGACGAAATCAAGTCAATAGTTGAAGTAGGCCTGCAGCATGGAGATTCAGTTGAACAAATAAGGGAATCACTGATGAGTTCAGGATATTCCAAGGCAAACATAGAAAAAGCATTAAGCACAATCGAAAAGTAATATTTTCTTACTCACTTAACAAGTGCTTAACGGTAATCTGCGTGTTCTTTGTAATCAGGTAGTTGTAGCCAAGCTTGATCTCAACCTTCCTCGTTGCATCCTCCTTTGGCGTTGACTGTATGCAGGTAAATGTTCCCTCGCCATTGGAAAGCTTTAAGCTTCCAACATAAATGCCATTTGCCGTGTCGCTTCCAATTGTATCCATAATAGCGCCACTGCAAGTCAGAGTTTCACCAGTGATTCCAGTTTTTAACTGGACATTTACCCAGTTTTCGTTCTGATAATTGCCTTGCGGGCAGCTAACGGCATATTGCTTCTGGCCCGAGCCTGTTGGAGTTATATCAACCATTTCCTGCTTAAAGACACTGCCACTACCGACCTGCCTTACAGTGAATGTCAGAATTATCTTATTCTTTCCCCCGATGCTCTCCTTAACTGAGGAAACTGCAACGGGAGCTCCGGAATTGAATACTGTCCTTGTTCCTGAAACCTCGCACTTGTCAGGAATTCGTTTCGTTGCATCCTCCCTTGTGCAGATATCAGCCTGGACTTTTGTTTGATAATTGTAACACACGTCAGCCTGGATTGGGAAGACATTATTCCCCTGCAATATCTTTTGGTATGCAAGGCCTGAAAACCTTACCTCAACACCAGATGCGCCAGGAATCTTATTTCCATCAGGATCCTTCTTAACCTCAGTCAACTCCGTAAGCGGCTTTTGATTCTTGAAAGAAGTTGTTGAACCCTTGCCAAGGAAGTCACTTGGCGAAATCCCGGATAATGTTACAGCTAAATTGTCCCTCCCAACCTTATGCTCGCCAATATTGTCAAGGTAGACAACAACATCAAAAGGGAATGTCGGCTGAACCTCTTTGCTTTTGCCATCCTGAGATGTTAACTCCTGAGCATCCGTAACCTCTGCAGGAGGAGAATTATCAGCAAACTTGGCAGAAATGCCCTCACTGCCCCCAATGAAAGGGGTCGCGGACCCTGTCCCTCCTGAAGCATCAGCCTTGCTAGTGCAGCCGTAAGCTAGAACTGCAAGAACGAAAACCATGACAAGAACCCCTTTTCGCATTTCACTGAACTGGAAAAAAGCTTTATTTAAATCTTTCCATAGCGACATGGCCAGCGACATAGCGAAAGGCTTAAAAATTCACACAAATCAGACAGCTGAATGGGAAAAAAGGTGGAACAGGCAGCGATAATAGCAAGCTTGCTTCTGGCGTTATACGCTTTTGGCTATTTGTCAACATTACGGCAAGGAACGGAAAGCATTGCGCTTTCCCAAATAACTGGCGCAATAGTATCAGAACAAGCAAGCCAAGGCTGTTCAAAGGACACCAGAGCATGTCCATCGTATGATACAGCCTGGAAGTGCAGCTCAATCCCGGGAAAATGTTTTGACTACCTTGACTGCGGCCAAAATTGCCAAATAAACGCAGAACCGGCAAAGGAAGAGCCAAAATGCTCCTGCCAGCAGGAATGGCAAACGGACGGAAGCTGCGGCACAAAAGGCTGCAGCAGCAACTTAATCCCGCAAAAAAGGACATGCGCGCCTGCAGGATGCGATAGAGAAACCAGATGCCAAGAATCAAGCCAATGCACCATGGTGCAGCAACAGGCAGACGCACAAACCCAACCACCAGTTGACGATGAGGCTGATAAGGCGCAAACACAAACAAACGAGGGTGTTGACCTGGTCCCTGAAATAAGCATTCAACCACCAACCGGATTGAAAGGCGGGGATAGGTTCAGCTTTGCACTGAAAATAAGAAACAATGGAGGAAAGTCAACTGGAGACAGGACTGTTAGAGGGAAATGCACTGCCGAAGATAACAAAAACTGCGAAATTGCTTCCAGAATCGAGTTCAAAAAAGATACAGCAAATGGCCCTGACGCGGGAATATCAGCGTTTACCTTCTTAACGTGGACAGTAACAACAGACATCTTGCCAGGCCAATCAGCAGAGATAGCAAGCAAGTCAGTTGACATCCCAACAGATTTTTCAGGCAAGCTTGTTGTTGTGGCAGAAGTTAATAATGACAGAAAATATATTGAGACAGCAGGAGGCAGAAATACGAACAATATGGCAAGCCAGACAATACAAGTAGGGGCTTTAAAACCGGTGAACCTTGTCCCTGTCAGAATAAAACCACTGCCAAGAATAGAGTCATTGCCGGCAACATTACAAAACGTTGAAATATCAATAAAAAATGATGGCGACATTGATGCCACATCCGAAAGGTTTCTGGAGACAAAAGCATCAGTGTTCAAGGGAGAGACAGAGGTTTGCACGAGCGACCTGCGAAGGGAACTCGGAACAATAAAAGCTAACGATATCTGGACATATTCAAATGAATTCAAGGCAAAGGCAACAGGCATGGCTTGCAATCTTGAAGCCGGGTCAAGCTACAAGGTTACTGTTGAGACTGACACAACAGGCATATATGCAGAGTCGAACGAAAACGACAACAAAAAAGATTTTGCTTTGCTAACACAGCCTAAATGCCCTGAAAACGGGAAGGTCGATACAGGCAGCAGCAGCTACTGCGAGGATACATGGTGGAAGCCCCAGAAAGTGGCAGGCCAGGAATGCAAAAACAATTACGAGTGCCAGTTTGAATATTGCATAAAGAAAAAGTGCGTGAGCCAGGAACAAAAAACTGCAATAGAAAACATCGTTTCTTAGTCTTTACGGCTGAGTAATGCCCTTCTCAACCTTGACTGGAATAACATCGCTGGTTGAAGTATATCCGTAGCTAATCTGAACCCTTAAAGGCGTGGAAAATGCCCCGCTGCCATCCACAATATCGTTTTCCTCATAAGCACAGAGAATGTAATCATCGGACAAGCCTGCAAGGGTCTTCTCAGTTTCAGTGCATCTGATGCCATTTCCCAATGATTTCCCATTCAGCTCTATTGAGTCAAACTTTATACGCTTGATTTCACCAGAGCTCTTTTTGGATGTGCAAAACAAGTCAAGCTTGTCCTGGTCAACAATAAGCCCATCCCCAACATTCAGGACATAAATCTTGAACTTGGGCCTCACGACCTTCACATTTCCGACCAGGACTTTTTCGGGGTCAAGCATCTCAATTTTCCTTACAGCAACAGGCGCACCCTGGCTTTGCAGTGAAACCGGCCGGGTGTAATCACAGGGTTTTCTCTGCTTTTGGAAGCTTACCGGAGAAGCATCAATGCAGATGTTTGCAGTGAGCTTGGTCTGATACTTGTAACAAATAGTTGCCACAAAGCCGGTATCAGAATCTTCAACATTCGGGTTTACAGATGCTGACATTTTCAAAACAGCTGTTGCGCCCTTTGCAGGCATGGAATCCTTCCCGGGGAAAACCGGAAAGATGCCCAAAAATTCTGGATTGGTTGAAGCAACATAATCCTTTGTCAGGTCTGGATTGTTAAAAGAAAACGCCCCCCTGTTATCAAGGACGCTAAGGAGGATACTGTTAAAATCAACGTCAACTGCCCCCTTATTTTCAAGCAAAAGGATAAACTCCGCAGAGCCTCCTGATGTAACGGTGTGGGGGACTGTCTGGGGGAGAAAAGACGCTTCAACACCCTCGATGCCAGTATAGACTTCAGGAATCCCGGCAGTTCCTTCTTGAACGCCCTTGCTGCAGCCTGCAAGAAATAACGCTGCAATAACTATCGCAAGCAAGCCTAATAAGCTACTACGCATTTTTAACGTCAACCCCTGGCTTGACATCAAAGTTCGATGTTATCTTGGTTGCGAAATCATAATCCATCTTAACCTTGAATAATGCCCCAATCCTGTCAGTGCCCCGAAGCAGCGAATCTGTAACGTCACCTTTCAGCTTCATCTTGCAGCTAAGCTTAAGACCCTCACCGATATGCCTTGGCACCTTTTCTATTTTTGACCCCACAGCCTTGTCGACATTTAACACCTTTTCCTTCAAAAGGTAACTGTTTGGGCCGGAGCTTTCAAAAAAACAGTTTTTATCACCTGTTTTTGCATTTTCGTCGTATGTGTCAAGGACAATTCCTTCCGGAACTGTTAATTCCAGAGAGTTTATTGCCGCTATTTCCCCGTTCCACCCCTCACCCTTCCCCCTGCTTGCAACGTAAACTTCAATAAAACCTAACTGGGGAACAAGGCAGCCTTTGCCCTCAACCCACTGCTTTCCAGAAGGGCAATCGCACACCAAATTTTCGCCAACATTCCTGGGTTTAGTTCCACCTGACGTAGCCCTGCACAGGCTTGTGAAGCGATTCCTCCTTGCCTCCTCCCTGCTCAGCTCAGTTCCTGCTTTAGACCTGTCAATTTTGGCTGCTGTAAACAGGCCTGATGTTGACAGGTCGAAAATATTCACGTTGACAGGCGTTTTAGTGAGCTCGACAGGCCCCCAAGTAACTGAAACCGGACCATTGTCATAGTCTGCAAAAGCAGGGGGAACCTTGTCCTCTTTACCGGGGATTTCCTGGCCTGAACGAAGGGCATCAATCTTACCAGAGCTCATGAACATTGTTTCAAGTTTCGCTTCGCTTTTCATGTTATAGCTGACTGTAAACTCGCTTGCGTAACTGTCGCCAGCAAGCCCATTGAACTCGCACTTGGCAGTTGAAGAACTGCCTTGGCCAATTGTGATGTAATTGCCGAAATCAAGATCTGATTCCAGCACAGGCTCAATGAGCGTTCCTGAAACCTCGACATCGTTTGACTTGGTAATGCAATCAATGTCAACTACAGAAACAGTTCCTCCAAATTTGTCAGGAAGCCTGTTGGGAACACTCATAACAACGCCTGGCGTAGCGCTATCAACAATACCCATGTCGAAAGACTCAGGCATACCTGGCTGCTGAAGCTCAAGGCCAAGCTTTGGCTGGGCTTTATTCGCCTCCCCAAAGCCAAACAGAGGCTCAAAACTTGCATGTGCTTTATCAATTTGGCCAGGCAGCCAACGTAAGGATAGAAAACCTCCCACTCCACTTCTGAGATTATTGACAGACTTTGCAACCAGCATTGGCCACACAGCCTTTTGCTCAGCAGAAACAGCACCCGACAATTGCGAATTATAAGCCTGTTCTGCTGAAGGGAAAATAACACCCAAGTTTGCTACTACCAATATTAAAACAACAACCCAAGTAAACAACCTGGCAACCCTTGTCCTTTCGGGAAGAAAAAGAATTGCATGCCAGAAAAAAGGAAAAGTAAACGTCTTATTTACTACATACAGCGCGACAAAAGCTAATAAGCCTGCCCCTGAAGACCAGTTCATCAGCCGTTCCTGATAACGTGTATAAGCGAAAATCAAAATTCCAATCACAGCAAGAACTTTTGCAGTATTCTTTATGTCTTCAGTCACCCCACCCTTCCTGAAAGAGAGAAGAAGGAAAGCGATTGCAAGTAGCGGAATATTAAATGTTCCGGTGAGAAGGACATAATCTATGCCAAGCATTGCCAGAAAGAGGGCTGCGGTTTCCCTTATATTATCCCTTGAAAAGCCATCAGCTCTGAGGTAACAGAAAAAGCCAATAAAGGCCAGAACAATATGGGCAGCGAATACCTCTGCAACAAAACCCACATTCCAGCTATAGAAGTAAAACACAATCACAGCCCACGTGTAAACCCCAATAGCGTTTTCAGGCCAGAGGTTGATGAAAATGCCCTTTACGCCAGCCACGGGCATGGCAACTGCTTTCCCACCGAGTTCCTTGGCCTGTGTTTTACCGTAGTCTAAGGCCTGCCTGCTCTTTTCCGCAACTTGCGCTTTTCCCTGCTTCCAAGCATCCCTACTCCCTTCCCGGGCTCTTTCAAAAGCAGGAGCTAGCATATCAATAAAACTCCGGCTTGGCGGAGCAGCTGCATCAGTAGTCAACTAAAAGCACCTCATTTTGAGAATGAATAGCAAACTAGAGCGTTTTAAACTTTTCCCTTAGCTGCAGTCCGAAGACTTCCTGCAGTCCAAGGTAAGCTTCAACTGAACTATGTTAAGGGTTGTCTCCGGGATTAAGCGAAGGAAGTTTGTGCCGGCAGTAAGGAACGAATCAACATTTTTGGAGTAGTTTGCAGCCCGGGTGTCAAGCCTAGTCTTCTGGTTGTTTATCTCGATTGTTGCTGCCTTCCTTTCGTTGTCGTCAGCAAAATTTATGCTCAAGGTCGAGTTAACCGTGTTGTTCTCTATCCTCTGGAAGGTTGAGCTGTTTATGCTAAAAAAGTAAAGGGGGAATATTGGCTCCTTTAGCTTTGTCTTAAGCTTTATCTGGTCCACAAAGAATATGCCAGTTTCGGCCAAGAATTTGAACTCATTCTTCCCAGTTACCAAGTCTGATGGATCAAGCTGAACCATGTCAAGGCTGCCACAGTCAGGAACTTTTGAGGATAGCAACCCCCCATTCAAGTAGATTGCAAGCCTGCTAACGGCCTGGGCATTGCAATCAACATAATAAGTCAATGAAGCATCTCTTAGCAGGTTAACCTCTTCCTGCCCCAGAATTACTGATTGGATTGACTCCCTGTTATCTACTTTTTGAACAGTCCCAGTCACCTTGATATTCCTCAGATCGTAAAAATTCTTGGAAAATGGCTTCCACCATGGAACCGGCTCGGTTGAAAAAACAACAAGGTTCTCATCTTCCAGGTCGAGGGAAATTGGCTCGGTAAAGGAATTAACCTCCTGGCTAAAAATCTCATCATTGTTGCTTGTAATTATCAGCCTGCCACTGTGGTCATCAACATCGAAAGTCAACTTTGCATTTTCAACCTTATCCTTTACTGCAAGTATGACTGATTTTTCGCTCTTCCCGCTTCTTGAAGATTCAACCCTGGCAGAATCAACTGACTTAAGCACGGAATCCTCAGTTTTTGTAAAGAGATTGAAGGATGAAAGCATATGCTCAAACTCCTTTTCCTTAAGCTTAGTCAAGGTTCCCGGATTTTCATTCACCAACGTTGAACCGGGAAGACTGCCTGCAGAAATACTAGTTGTCACCGCTCCTTCCTGAAGGAGCTGATCTCGCTCACCCTTAGGCAGGAAAAGGATATAGAGGATAATGAACCCGGCAATGACTATCACAAGGGTTGCTGCACCCCCCCCATTTGGGACTGCACCCTTTTTCCCAGAACTTTTCATGAACTCTTTCCCCGTAGATACATATATAAATGTTTTTCCTCTTGCATCCGCCCTATGAAGATTCTGAAAAAAGAACTCAAACTTGGAAAAATAGAAACCCAGGCACAATCCTTGGATGACTTATGGTACCTCAGCCAGATAATCTCAAAAACTGACATAGCGATAGGGAGGACAACGCGAAAGGTTAGGCTAGGGTCGGCGGAAGAGGCTGTTAAGAAGCAGTATATTCTTTCCTTAATGGTCGAAACAGTGGAGTTCAATGACCATGCCCTAAGGATCAGCGGAGTAACAACAGAGCCAACGGAAGACATTCCGAAAGGTTCGCACCACACAATAACCATTGAACCAGGAGACACCCTTACGATGATAAAGGCAAAATGGCAGCAGTACCAGCTTGACCGGATAGACCAGGCAACGCAGGAGCAGCTTAAGGCCCTGATTGTTGTCTTTGACAGGGAAAGCTGCTGGCTTGCAAAGCTTAAAAGCAGTGGGTATGAAATATTGACCAACCTGAAAGGAAAAGTGAGGAAAAAAGGCCAGGACATTGCAAACATCTCTAACTTTTACAAAGAGGTAATCACAGCAATAAGGGCTTATGACGAGCGGAACAAGCCAGACAAGATAATAGTTGCAAGCCCGGCATTCTGGAAAGATGAGTTCATGAACGAGCTGAAAAATGATTCAAAGGCTGAGGCAATAAAACAAAAAATAACGCTTGCAACCTGCAGCGATGCAACCGAAGCGGCAATAGATGAAGTGCTGAAAAGGCCGGAAATGGAAACTGTTCTCGAAAGCGCTCTCGCAGCAAAGGAAATGAGGCTTGTCGAAGAAGCCATGGTTGAAATAGCAAAGGACGGGAAGGTTGCCTATGGACAGAAAGCCGTGAAGGATGCAATTGAAGCAGGCGCTGTTGACAAACTCCTCATAAGCGACACAACAGTCTACAAGAAGCCTGAATCAGAAAAGCTAATGGTTTCTGTGGAGGAAAGCGGCGGGAAAGCCTACATAATAAACTCGGAAAATCCTGCCGGCGAAAAGCTGAACTCACTTGGAGGAATGATTGCCCTCCTAAGGTATAAACTTGCGTGACTGAGCTCACCCTCGCTCTTTTTCCCTTCCCTCAGATAATTTCCCCCGTTCGATAAGGGCTTTCATCGCAACAACAGCCTTCCTTATGTCGTTGAAATCAGGGATGTGCATGTTATCAAGGTAGTGCATCCCTTTCCTGCTAAACCTTCCACCCATAAAGCAGCTGATGATTGGCTTCCCGGGAAAAAGCTTGTGAGCTTCCACGATGGCCTTTGCATCCAAAACAGGATTCGTCATTGACTGAAGTGTTTGAATGACAATCAAGCCATGGATGTAAGGCTCCTTTAAAACGCCGTTAATTGCCAATTCAAACCTTTGCGGGAGGGCATCACCAACAATATCAAGGGGATTTCTCCTTGAGTACGCTGGGTGCATTATCCCGCTCTTGTCGAATGCATTCAAAAGCCCCTTGCTGAAGGATGGGAGGTTAACTCCAAGCATCTCACAATAGTCTGAGCAAATGACTCCAGAGCCCCCCCCATTTGAAATCACGGCAATGCCATTCTCCTTGCAGGGAGGCTGCTCAGCAAGGACCTTGGCCAAATCAAAAAGCTCTTCGACCGTATCAACCAGAAATGCCCCTGACTGGCGCACTGCCGACTCAAAAATCCTCCTGTCATTTGAAAGCGCGGCAGTATGGGTTGAAGCGGCCTTGATTCCGGACTGAGTGCGGCCGCCCTTCAGGATTATGACTGGCTTTGAAGCAACAAGCTTCTTCAGCCTTTCAAAAAAAAGCTTCCCATTATCCACTCCCTCAATGTAAACTGCCACGGCTTTCGTTTCTGCATCACTCGAAAGGCAGCCAAAAAAATCGTGACAGTCATACATTGCCTTGTTGCCGTAGCTTACTATCGTGCTGAATCCATACCTTGCCTGGATAGACCAATCGATAACGCTGTCAACAAGGGCGCCTGACTGGCTCACGAAAGCAACATTGCCATTGGGTGGTGTGCTTGGCGCGAAACTTGCATTAAGGTTGTTTGCCAGCCTTAACAATCCCAGGCAATTAGGGCCAAGAAGAGGGATCCTTGCCCTCTCAAGGGACTTGGCAATTCCCTCCTGCAGTTTTTTGCCTTTTTCGTCAAATTCTGCGAAACCTGCACTGATAATAACGATTGCCTTAACTTTTTTCTTGATGCATTCTGTAACGGCTTTTGCAACCAAATCACGAGGGATTGCAATAATTGCCAAGTCAACCAATTCCGGAACGTCCAAAATGGAAGGGTAGCATTTAAGGCCAAGGATTTCTGAGGCAAAAGGATTTACAGGGAATATCTTTCCAAGGTAAGGCCTGCAATACTCGCATCGGTGAACACAGCCAATAGTAAGATTACGCATTATGGCCTGGCCAACAGAATCAGAACTCCTTGATGCGCCAATCAATGCGATAGATAAAGGGGTAAAAAATAAAGGGGTGGCTGCCTGCTTCCAATCCTTTTGCAAGCTAACTGCTTTTTCTTTTCTCGAGATTATTGCCCGGGCATCAACAGCCACGGCCTTTTCATTGACAATTATCAGCGGGTTGATGTCAAGCTCCTGAAGCTCGGCCTTATTGGAAATAAGCAATGAGACTTTCATTATGGCCGCAACAACACTCCTCATTGCAACCTTCCCAAACTTCTTGCCAACACGCGTTTCCAAAACCATTGCCATTGCAGACATTTCATCAACTGGGCAAAGCCTTACAGACACATCATTGAGTTCCTCAGCAAAAACTCCGCCACTTCCAAAAACAACCACTGGACCGAATGAGACATCCCTGCGAGCACCGATAAAACATTCAATCCCGGAGAGAGACTCCTGAACTGCAACAACGAGCTTTCTCTCCAGAACCTTTTTTGAAGCGAGCTTAGAGTGGGCCAGGGCAAGCTTCCTGAAAGCAGGAATCAAGGAATCAGCGTTGGTAACTTTCTCAACAATGCCCTGAGCAGACTTGTGCACAACAGCAGCCTTAGCTGGGCCTGAAACCACCTTAAGAAAAACAGGGAATTGAATCTTAAGCCTTGACAACTCCTTCTCATCGTGCACAAAACATGTCAGGCAAAAACTAATCCCTGACTTTTTCAGCAAGGAAATCGAATCATGATAATTTACTGAAAATTGCACACTCTTCACTCCTTTGCCAGGCATCGTCGGAAACTAGGAAAGCAGAATTATTTAAAACTATTCATGATTATACGAAGTTGTCACTACTTTTTTACAAAATACGCAAAATACCTTTACTGTCACAGAGTAAAAAAGCGTAACATATTAATAGTAGTGTTTACAAGTCACCCCTATCAAATGTTGGAGGGTTTCAAATGATTGTCAAAGAAGAATTTCTAAGCAAGTTAAGAACCTATTTCTCGCTTAACCTTTATGAGGTAAAGATTTGGACTGCCCTCCTTTCAAGGGGAGTTGCAACAGCCGGCGAACTGTCAGACATTGCAAACGTGCCAAGGAGCAGAAGCTACGATGTCTTGGAAAGCCTTGAAAAGAAAGGATTTGTAATCATGAAATTCGGCAAGCCCATAAAATACCTTGCTGTCCAGCCAACAGAGGTAGTTGAAAGGGTAAAGAAGCACATGAGAGAGGAATCCGAAAAAAAACTCAAGAGACTGGATGAGGTCAGAAATACTGAAATTGTAGACGAATTGAAGGTCTTACACCAGCAGGGAATTGAGCTTGTCGAGCCAACAGACCTTTCGGGAAGCCTGAAAGGAAGGCACAACCTCTACAATCACCTTGACTTGATGATCAAGAATGCTGAGAAGTCAGTCACGATGATGACAACTTCACAGGGATTCTTGAGAAAAATAGAAGGGCTGCTGCCCTCGTTTGAAAAAGCCAAGAAGAGAGGCGTCAAAATCAGGATTGCAGTTCCAGTTTCAAAGGAACACAAGCAGGCTCTTGATGCCATCGAAGGCATTGCAGAAATAAGGCACACGGAAGCAAAGGGAAGATTCTGCATCATTGATGGCAAGGAAATGATGTTCATGGTAATGGACGACAAGGAAGTACACCCAACCTACGATGTAGGAATCTGGGTAAACACGCCATTCTTTGCATCAGCCCTTGAATCCCTTTTTGAAGCTGCATGGAAGAGCATGAAGCCTTCACTAGAGGCTGTAAGAAGGGCTTAGCTTCTTCATTTTCTTTTTCTTATTTTACTAAAATTTAAATATAAGTATAAATTCCCAAGAGTCATGAATACGTTATCCAACGATAATATTTCACCATTTTCTTTTACTTTTAGCTTTACTTTTAACTGATTTCTGCCATAAGCTTAAAGGCCTGAAAAGCCAGAATAAAAGCGAAAAGCAGTGATTCTCGATTTGTGCCTGAAAAGGAGATTCAATTACAATTGACAGGTGATGGGTAATGCAAAATTATTTAAGAAATTTAGAAGAGGCTATATTGAGCAGGAAGCCACTTGGGCAACACTCTGTGAATTATGTGCAACGTGAAGGTATTGTTACGCACTACGTATTGAATCCGGAAAGGCCAGCTTCAGCAGGGTGGAATTATGGATGTTGGAGTGGTGGAAGCTTGCTGATTGCAAGAAAAATCCCCCTTACTTTAAATGGCAAAAGAATAGCAGTAATAGATGAAGAAAAACACACCATTGATGCTTTGGTAGTTGGTGAATATGCTCGTGAAGGAAATTGTGAATTAGCAATTGCCAGCCCAAATAGCTATGCAGTAAAATGGGACCTTGGTTCTGGGCAAATAGTTATCAGCCAGCCGAATGGACATTATAGTGTTGGCTTAGACGGCAGGAAAGTTGTCGGTATAACCCGAGGAGAGATGACTGCCCTTAGGGAATTATCGGCAC